>JBAWYY010000001.1:0-32377 GCA_037143285.1 Alphaproteobacteria bacterium
CCAGGCGTCCTTGGGCCTAATCGCCCGCACCGGCAGAAGCGTGCGCGGCCGCGTGCGCCGGTCCGCCCGGTAAAACACCCTGCGCATCGGCAATCGCGCCCGCGGCGTTCCGCCATCGCCCTCGCGCTTGTCGGTGATGACGCCGCCTCGACCAAGCGCGCAATTGAAGGCAGCCGTCCCGACGTGCAGGACACCGCGACTCCGGCGCCCAGGAAGCGCATGCACAAAAAGGGTCTGAATCAATCTTGGCATCGTAAATCTCGTGGCGTGGTCGCAATCGGTCCTTCACATCCCCAATTAAACTGGAGCGGTCGCGAGGGTCATCGTGATCACGAGCACGCGAGCAGCGTAACTGAAGCGCATGTTTGCGTGTATGTGCCTAGGTGCCCTAATGATGCATCGACCATAAAGTTGATTCTGAAAGCTTTCTTGTCATGAGCCAAGCGCGAAAAATCCTCCTCTGCGACGACGATGCGGAAGTGCGCGAGGCACTTGCAGAACAGATCGCCCTCCACGACGAGTTCATTGCCGAGAGCGTCGACACAGCGGCCAAAGCGGTGCAGGCGGTCAAAGGCGATCATATCGATCTCCTCATCATGGACGTAGGCTTGCCTGACATGGATGGCCGGGAGGCCGTCAAGATCATGCGCAAGAACGGGTTCAAGAGCCCGATCATCATGTTGACCGGCCATGATACGGATTCCGACGCAGTCCTTGGCCTCGATTCCGGCGCCAATGACTATGTGACCAAACCGTTCCGTTTCGCGGTGCTTTTGGCGCGGATGCGAGCGCAGTTGCGTCAGCACGAAGCCAGCGAAGACGCTGTTTTCCCGATCGGTCCCTATTCGTTCAGGCCGTCGGCGAAACTGCTTTTAGGCGAGAAGAACTCCAAGGTGCGCCTCACCGACAAGGAAACCTCGATCCTGCGCTACCTCTATCGGCAGGGTCCGCGCGCGGTCTCACGCGATGTGCTGCTCGCCGAAGTCTGGGGCTATAATTCGGGTGTCACCACGCATACGCTGGAGACCCATATTTATCGCCTCCGTCAGAAAATCGAGAAGGACCCGTCCAATTCGGTCCTGCTGGTGACTGAGGGCGGCGGCTACAAGCTGGTCCCCTGATCGCATGGCGCTTGATCAAGACATCACCCTCCTCTCGGGCATCGGATTGTTCAGCAATCTCGATAGTGATGCGCTCCGGCTCATCGCCTTTGCAGCGGAAACCCGAATGGTGGGTTCCGGCGACGTGCTGTTCCGTGAGGGACACGCCGCAGACTGCGGCTATGTCGTCATCGAGGGCGAGTTTGTGTTGACCGATGCGGGCGGGCTGTCATCCGGCCGCAAAGTGGGTCCCGGTACCTTACTCGGCGAAATCGCTCTGATCGTGGAAACAACACGACCGGCAACAGCTACGGCCACCACGCCCTCTGCGGTCATGCGCATCCCGCGCACCCTCTTTCGTCGTGTCCTTACGGAATTTCCTGTCGCGGCTCAGCGCGTTCATGCCGAATTCCGCGCGAAAATGCGGTCAACCAGTATCGACCTCGCCAAAGCGCGCAGTGCATTTCTTGCGATCGATCGGCAATAGTCCGACCCGCTTACTCGCCGATGATTTTCACCAGTTCCCCGCCGCGCGGCTCCTGCCCGGGATCAAGCCCATTGAGCGCACGGAACCGCTCCTCAGCCCGATCAGCGACTTGCATTCGCCGCGCAAGCATTTCCACCGTATCGCCCTCACCGGTGCGGATGAGCCGGATTCGCTTCTGGCGCGCACCCGGCTCATTGCCCGACAAGCGACTGAAGCTTTCCATTGAGGCGCGAAAGGCTTGATCCACGTCCGGGGTGAGTTCGCGTGCGGCGAAAATCATCCGATAGACCTCGGTACCGAAACGAACAACGAAGATGCGGAACGACCAGTCGGTCCCTTTCGCCATGGCCGTTGCACCGGCAAAACCATTAATCGTCACGTTCTCAACAGAGGCCGGATCAAGACCGTCGATCCAGCCTGATCCAAGATAAGCGGTGAGTGCGTCGCCGGCCGGTACACGCACCACATCAAGGCGGAGCGCCTTGTCGTTGGGGCCGAGGCCCGTCACCGCGCTACGGGAATTTTCCAGCGTGAAGCCTTCGGGTGCGGTCACGGTGAAGCCAAGGCGCGGGTGAATGAACACGCGCCCATTGACCACGCCCTGGCGCGGATCATCCCCGAAAGTGACGCCATCGAGCGCCCGAAGGAAGCGCTCGCGCTCCCGTGGCACTGAGCCTGGTCCCACGAATTGACGCGCGGTCTCAACGGCTTGCCGGACCCGCTCCGGTGTTGTCGGATGGCTGGAGACAAAGTCCTGTTGGCCATCGGCACGGTTCGGCCGCAAGGCAATCGCGCGATCCATCGATTGCAGGAAGCGCGCGGCACCAAAAGGGTCAAAGCCTGCTTTTGCCAGCAAAGCGACGCCGAGCGCGTCGGCTTCAAGCTCCTGGCTGCGCGAGAAGCTTGCAAGCGATAGGCGGCCGGCCTCGCGCCGCGCCTCGGCCCCGGCAGGATCGTTCAGAAGCCGCGCGCGCATGACCGCGATGAGCTCATTGGTTCGCACTTGGTCTTCCCGCTGCGCCGCATGGCGCGCGGAGACATGGGCCATTTCGTGGCCCAGCACGGCTGCGAATTCGGAGGTGTCATTGACCAGCGCCAACATGCCTCGGGTCACATAGAGATGGCCGGACGGCAGGGCGAAGGCGTTGATGACCGAGGCGTTCAAAAGCGTCAGCCGATAGCGCAGGTCTGGGCGATCGGAGGCGGCACCCAAGCGGCCAAGAATGTCGTTCGCAAGCCGCTCGATGGATGGGGCATCATATTCGCCGCCAAAGGCCGCGAGAATGCGGGAATGGTCGCGCGCGGTTAGCGGCGGCAAGCGACTTTCGGTAGGGGCGGGTTGGGGGAGCGGCGTGCTCGTTTGATCCTGGGTTGATGCACAGCCCAATAGCGCGAGCGACAGCAACGCCGGACCAGACACCCTGCGCAAAAGATCAATGCTCCGTCCGAACCGTCTCAAGGGTCCGCCGTTATCTTCCACTCGCGATGGTCATCGCCTCGGGGATTGCCGCCGCAATCACCGGGCCGCGCCGGAACGACACTGTTCCTCGCACACGTAGGATGTGCCCACGGAATGCGGCAGGTTCAAGCCCGCGTTCGCGAAAACGCGGCAAATCACGCTCGTTTATCGTTGCGGTTAATGCACCGGAATCGGCACGGCCAAAATTGACATAGGTGATGCGGCCTAAGGTGCGCACGCTGATCACGCGCCCCTCGGCAATGATAAAGCGGCCGGCCGCTGCCTTCAGCGCCTCGGCATTCGTCGCCGCAATAAGTGCCGCCGGTGCGGCCCAAAGCCCCCGTCGGTCTCGGACGGCCTCTGTTTCCGCGCTTTCAAAATGCGCCCAACAGGGGCGCGGCACCAGCCGGGTGACGGTGAGCCGGGCAAGCCCATCCCGCAACAGGCGAGCTTCCACCGAGCCCTGGCCGTCAAAAGCGATGACCGGCACGCGATCATGACGATCAGGCGGCCCGAGGGCGACCAGACGAGCAGCGGGATCGGGCGCAATCGGCTGCGGGCTTGAAAGTGCCGCTAACCGGATTCGCGCGCCCGTTACGACGGACACTGCATCCGCTGGCGCCTCGCAACTTCGCGCCGATTGATACGAGCAGAGCAACAGCCCAACCGCGGCTAACCGCGATCGGGCGCGCGCTCGCATCGGCTTCAGGCGCCTTTACGGTTCTGGCGATGGGAGATGAGATCATCTACCACCGTCGGATCGGCGAGCGTCGAGGTATCTCCGAGCGCGCCAAATTCGTCTTCGGCGATCTTGCGCAAGATGCGGCGCATGATCTTGCCCGAACGGGTTTTCGGCAAGCCCGGTGCGAACTGGATGAGATCCGGCGAGGCGATCGGGCCGATCTCCTTACGGACCCAGCCGACGAGTTCTTTGCGCAGTTCCTCGGTCGGCTGTTCGCCCGTCATCAGGGTCACATAGGCATAGATGCCCTGACCCTTGATGTCGTGGGGATAGCCGACAACGGCGGCCTCAGACACTTTCGGATGGGCGACCAAGGCGCTTTCGACCTCAGCGGTACCCATGCGGTGACCGGACACGTTGATCACGTCATCGACGCGGCCGGTGATCCAATAATAGCCGTCGGCATCGCGCCGGCAGCCGTCGCCGGTGAAATACTTGCCGGCATAGGCCGAGAAATAGGTCTGCACGAAGCGGTCATGGTCGCCGAAGACCGTCCGCATTTGACCCGGCCAGGAATCCGCAATCACCAGATTGCCTTCGCATGCCCCACTCAGAACCTCTCCCGCCGCATCGACGATCTCAGGCTTCACCCCAAAAAACGGCCGGGTGGCCGAGCCGGGCTTTTGGGCGATGGCGCCGGGCAGCGGCGTGATCAAAATGCCGCCGGTCTCGGTTTGCCACCAGGTATCGACGATGGGGCAGCGCCCGCCGCCGACCACGCGATGATACCACTCCCAGGCCTCCGGATTGATCGGCTCACCGACGGAACCGAGGAGGCGGAGGGACGCACGCGACGTGCGCTTCACCGGCTCTTCGCCCGCCCCCATCAAGGAACGGATCGCGGTCGGCGCGGTGTAAAAGATATTGACCTTGTGCTTGTCCACCACGTCCCAGAACCGGGAGATGGAGGGATAGGTCGGGATCCCCTCGAACATCAGCGTGGTCGCGCCGTTTGCAAGCGGGCCATAGACGATATACGAGTGGCCCGTCACCCAGCCCACATCGGCCGTGCACCAATAGATGTCGCCGTCCTTATAGTCGAAGACATAGTGGTGGGTCATCGACGCATAGACGAGATAGCCGCCGGTGGTGTGAACCACGCCCTTGGGCTTACCCGTCGATCCCGAGGTGTAGAGGATGAACAGCGGATCCTCGGCATTCATCGGCTCGGGCGGGCACTCCGTGCCAACCGAGGCTGCGAGATCATCGAAATAATGATCGCGACCGGGCTTCATGGTCATCGGGGTGCCCGTGCGCTTCACCACGATCATGCTTTTGACGATGTCGCCCGCCTTGTCGCAGGCGGCATCGGCATTGACCTTCAAGGCCACTTTACGACCGCCGCGCAGACCTTCGTCCGCGGTAATAACGACCGCGGTCGACGCATCTTCAATACGGCCGGCAAGGCTGTCGGGCGAGAAGCCACCGAAAACGATGGAGTGAATGGCACCGATGCGGGTGCAGGCGAGCATGGCATAGGCGGCTTCAGGGATCATCGGCAGGTAGATCGTCACGCGATCACCCTTCTTGACGCCCTGGCCTTTCAGTACATTCGCCCACTTCACCACCTGCGCATAAAGCTCGCGATAAGTGATCTTGGCATCTTCGGTCGGGTTGTCGCCTTCCCAGATAATTGCCACCTGATCGCCGCGCGTGGCCAAGTGCCGATCAACGCAGTTGTAGGAAACGTTGGTGATCCCGTCCTCGAACCATTTGATCGAGACATTGTGCGGGTCGTAGGAGGTGTTCTTCACCTTGGTATAGGGCTTGAACCAGTCGATCCGCTTGCCGTGCTCGCCCCAAAAGGCGTCGGGCGATTCAACAGAGGCTTTGTACATCGCCTCATATTTAGCCGCGTCCACATAGGCGCGGCGCGCCCACTCGTCGCTCACGGGAAAAAGTTTGGCGTCAGATTGACTGTTCGGCATAGCTCGCCCCTTTCATGCGTCCGTTCGCGCATTCGCGATTTGGATCGACGTTTCCTCCCGGGGCGGCTTTTTTGGGGGAACGCCACTTTCCGGATATCGGCAGGGAACATAGGGCCATGACGAGGCAAGGCCAAGATGGCACCTGTCACACTTTGGTCGGACCATCGCCAAGGGGCGGGTGAGGGTTATTCAGCCGCCTTCGGCATTTGAATACCAGCTTGAGCCAGGACATCTGCCGTGTCCTCGCCAAGCTTTGGCGGCGCATGCCGCGTGGACGCCGGCGACGCCCCATAATTGACCGGGTGCTTCATCTCGACCCAGGTATAGCCGTCGGGATGCTCATGGCGGCGGAAGAACCCGACCTCTTTCAGGTGAGGGTCATCCATCAGATCATCCATCCGATTGATCGGCGCGAAGGGAATTTGCTTGGTTGTCAGCGCCGCCGTCCATTCGGCGGTGGTTTTCGTCACCGTCATCTCGTCCATCATCCCATAGAGCGCACGGATATTGGCCATGCGCGCGGGATAGGTGGCAAAACGGCTGTCAGTCACGAGGTCAGGCCGCTCCGCAAGCTCGAAAAAGTCGCGCCAGTTGCGATCAGAATAGGGCGTGATGCCGATCCAGCCGTCCTTCGTGCGATAGGGCCGGCGATCCTTATTGTGAATGCGGCCATAGCCAAACCCTGCCACCGGCGGGTCATAGACATGGCCGTAGAGGTTCTCGCTCATCACGAAATGGGTATAGCACTCGAACATCGGCACTTCGACGAGTTGGCCCTCACCGGTTCTGAGCTTGTGCATCATGCCGGCAAGTGCGGCCTGCACCATGAACAGGCCGACCGTCTTGTCGCCGGCAAGTGTCGGCAAATAGCGCGGGCTCGGATCGCCATCGACGCGCGGCAGCATATCGGCGCCACCCGCTGCACCCTGGATTAGCTCATCATAAGCCGGCAAACCCGCATAGGGGCCATCAGATCCATAGCCTGCGGCATGGACATAGACGATGTCAGGCTTCACCGCCTTCAAGCTCTCGTAATCCACACCGAGGCGCGCGGCGGTATCCATCCGCAGGTTGGAGCAGACCATGTCGCAGCTGCGCAGCAATTCGTAGCAAGTCGCCCGATCCTCCGGGCGCTTCAAGTCGAGCGCCACAGAGGACTTGTTCTTGTTGAACATCATATAGAGCGGGCCCATGCCCTTGCCGGCGGACTCAGGCGCGGGACCCGCCCAGCGCATGATGTCGCCCTGGCCCTCGCCGGGACTTTCAACCTTGATGACCTCGGCGCCGAGATCACCGAGCAACATGGTCGCATAGGGACCAAGAATAACGGTCGTCAGATCCAGAATGCGGATCCCCGACAAAGGTCCCGCTTTCGCGGGCGAGGATTGCAGCGGTGTTGTTGTCATGGCCGATCGCTCACAGGGCAATTCGGCAAAGAATTAAGGGATTTGCGCGCCTGACGATAGAGCCCATGCGGTCACATCCGTCATGCCGCGCGCACTTGCTCCATGAAATGATGAATTTCATCATCCAGTGCGCCAGCGTCCACCTCAAGTTTGGCCGCGAGATCGCGCACCATGCCGGCTGTTGCCCGCGTCGCATCCGCCGTTTCGGCAACGCGGCCCATGGAGCTTGATCCATTGGTGGTCTCGCCCGCCGCCCGGTTCACCGCTTCGGCAATGGTGGAAACAGCGTTGCTCTGCTCGCCAACTGCACCGGCGACCGTATTGGCGATAACGTTCATCCGATCGATAGTCGCGTTCACCCGATCAATCGCTGACAAGGCTTCCGCCGAGACGGACTGGATAGCGCTCACTTGGGTTGCGATTTCCTCGGTCGCCCGCGCGGTTTGGCCTGCGAGCGACTTCACCTCAGCCGCGACAACCGCAAAGCCTTTACCCGCCTCGCCCGCGCGCGCGGCTTCGATCGTGGCGTTCAAAGCCAGCAGGTTGGTCTGGTTAGCGATCGACTGAATGAGCCCGACGACCTCGCCGATCCGATCTGCGGCAGAGGCGAGCGAGCCCATGATTTCAACGGTCGCCTTTGCTTCCGCCGCCGCACTTTCCGCTGCGTGGGATGATTGGTCCGCCTGTCCTGCAACCTCGCCGATGGAGGCTGAGAGCTCTTCAGTGGCGGTGGCAGCCGAGACAACGGACTCGGTTGCGCCCGAGATAGCCCCGGTCGCCATGGCCGTCTCCGACGACATGGCGCTCGCTGCGGCCTCAAATGAGTCGGATGCCTCGGAAAGGCTTGATGACGCGTCTTTCAAGCGAGAAAGGGCTGAGCCAGCAGCACTTTCAAACGACTTGATCATGGCATCCACCGCATTCGCGCGGCGATTGCGCGCTTCGGCCTCGTCGGTTTGGGCCGCACTGAGCTGCTCGCGCTCAATCGCATTGTTGCGGAACACATGGACCGTGCGGATCATATCGGCGATTTCATCGCGCCCATGGCTCTCGGGGATCGCGGTTGCCGTATCACCGGCGGCGAGCCGCTCCATGGATTCGCGCAAGCCAACAAGCGGCCGGCGCACGGAGCGCGCAATCAACATCGCGGCAATCAGAGAAACCAGGAAGATTGCAATCGTGATCGCGGCGACCTGAATGAACATCGCCGAACGCAGGACATCGCGCCTTGCATTGGCGTCGGCACCCATCTCGCCGGCCTTCTCCAGAATAGACCGTCCGGTTTGACCGAGTTCGTTGGCGGCGACCTGACGGGCTTCGACTGCTTGCGAAAGCTCATCATGCGCGGCAACCCAGGCCTCGCGGGCTTGACCATAAGCATCGCGCGCCTTGATGAAGGCAGCACCGCGCGGAATCCGCCCGAGCGCCGCATCCCCGCCAACAATGGCCTCATCAACCAATTGCTTCAATTTCAGCGTGAGCTCGCGCCCCTTATTGAGATGATTGGGTTTGAGCGCCCTTAAGATATCGCCCTCAAGACGGCGCAAATCGAGGACGATCCCCAAAGCTTCTTCGCTGAAACCACCGAGGAGCTCGCGCAGGTCATTGGCGACCAACTGCTCCATCGCATGACCTTCCGTGATGAAGGTTTTCGTCAGCCCCTCATCATCCGCGCGCCCGACGATATCCATGGTGGAGACCACAGCATCAAAGCGCGTCACCACTTGCTTCAGTCGCTCGGTCACCCGCTCAACGAGCTCATGGGCTTCATTGGCAAGAACGCTCTTTGCAAGCTCGGCCACCGCCGCATCGGCACTTGCCGCTGCTGCCGCAAAGTGCCGTTCCTCGGACGCCGATCGCGAATGGAGGAAGCTTGCGGTTGCCGCCGCCATCCTCTCATTGGCCGACACAAGATCATAGGCATGGACGGCCATTGCGCTCTCATCAGTGGCCGCCTTGTTGGCACTATCCAGCGCACCGACGCTGTAGGCGCCGCTCCCGACAATCACCGCCAACCCGACAAGGGGCACCGCCACGAGCGCTGCCAAGCGCTGCGACATGGTCATCGAAATCCGAACTGCGGAAAGGGGGCCGGCGATGCTTGTCATGTGCGCTGTCCAGGGAAAACTACGGAGCAACGCTAGATAGCCAGAGTTAAAGGACCATTGAGGATTAACGCATCGACGGCCATTCCACTCAAAAAATCAGTCTAATTTCACAGTTAAATGCCCAAATGGCGACTTTTTGTGCAGTTTTGCGGGTATATTCGAGTTAACGCTTTGTTACCACCTCCACGGCAAGGCTCCCTGTCGATCTTGGAGGTCGACCATGCGATTCGTTGCCCATGCTTTGTCATCAAGCCCGCCCCCGCTCGTGCCCGCTCGCACCGAACGCGAGTGGATGACCCGCACGGACCAGCGCTTCGCTTATCGCTGCATTCCCCTCTCCTTTGCCAATGCCTCGGGTTGGGAAGTATTGAGCCCCGTGCGATTTGCCGCGACCTGGGACGGCGGCACCACCAAGGCTGCCGTTCAACTAGAACCGCTCGACGGCGACCCGGCACTGCTGCGCCTTGCGACCTCGCATTTCGGTCATGGCATACTCACCTTCCACACCGACTATCTGTTCCGCACTGAGCCCGGCTGGGGCACCCTGGTGCGCGGCGCACCGAACTGGCCGAAGGACGGCATGGTCGCCCTTGAGGGCTTGGTGGAAACGGATTGGCTGCCGTTCCCCTTCACCATGAATTGGATCTTCACCCGTCCCGGCCGGGTTGTGTTCGAAAAAGACGAGCCGATCGCCTTCGTGACGCCCGTGCCGCACATCCTGCTTGAGACCATCACGCCGGAGATCGTGCCGATTTCGTCGGATCCCGAATTGGAAGCGGATTATCGCGCTTGGTCTGAGGCGCGCTTCAACTTCAATGCGGCCCTCGCGAAGGGCGACCCTGTCGCGCGCAAGAAGGGCTGGCAGCGCCATTATGTGCGCGGCGAAACACCCACCGGCGGGACGGCGCTCGACACGCATCGTTCCAAGCGACGCCTGAAAACCCCGGTGCAGGCGACAAGCGCACCGCCGCTCGTGCCAAGCCTCGACCTGTTCGGCTGGGCGGACGCGGAAGCAGAAGCGGGCAGCGACGCTTGACCCCGCGCGCGCGACGGGCCAAGACGACCGCGAATGAAGGCTGATCGTCCAATATCGGCGATCCGTCATCCCGGACGATCCAACCTCGTCGAAATGCGCGCGATCCATGACCGACACGACCAGTCTCGAAACCCAGATCCTCGCCTCCATTGCTGAAAGCGCCGATGAGGCCGCACTCGAAGCGGTGCGTGTGGCAGCGCTTGGTAAAAAGGGCTCTGTCTCCGCCCTGTTGGCGGGCCTTGGCCAAATGGCGCCCGACGAGCGCAAGGCGGCGGGCGCTGCCATCAATGCGGTGAAGGATCGCGTCACGGACGCGCTCAATGCCCGCAAAGAGGTGCTGAAGTCGGCCGCCTTGACCGCGAGGCTTGCGGCCGAAACGGTGGATGTGCCGCTGCCCACCCGCGATGCGCCGGCGGAAACCGGGCGCATCCATCCCATCAGCCAAGTGATCGATGAGCTCACCGCCATCTTCGCCGATATGGGGTTCGCCATTGCCGAAGGGCCGGATATCGAGACCGACGACTATAATTTCACAATGCTGAACTTCCCCGTCGGCCATCCCGCGCGTGAGATGCACGACACCTTCTTCTTCGAGCCGAAGGAAAACGGCGAGCGGTTGCTGCTGCGAACCCATACGAGCCCGGTTCAGATCCGCACCATGCTGACCCAGGCGCCGCCTATTCGCGTCATCATCCCCGGCCGCACCTATCGCTGTGACAGCGATCAGACCCACACGCCGATGTTCCACCAAGTGGAAGGGCTCGTGATCGATCGCGGTAGCCATGTCGGCCACATGAAGTGGGTGCTGGAAGAATTCTGTAAGGCCTTCTTCGAGGTCGATCAGGTGAAGATGCGCTTCCGCCCGTCGTTCTTCCCCTTCACCGAGCCGAGCCTCGAGGTCGACATTCAATGTCGGCGCCAGGGCGGCGAAATCCGCTTCGGCGAGGGCGATGATTGGCTGGAGATCCTGGGCTGCGGCATGGTCCATCCCAATGTCATCCGCAATTGTGGCCTCGACCCCAATATCTATCAGGGCTTTGCCTGGGGCATGGGGATCGATCGCATCGCCATGCTCAAATATGGCATGAGCGACCTGCGCCAGTTCTTCGAGGCTGATATGCGCTGGCTCGCCCATTACGGGTTCCGTCCCCTCGACCTGCCGACTTTGGCAGGTGGTTTATCGAGCTGAGGGAGGACTGACGCATGAAATTCACCCTCTCCTGGCTCAAAGAGCATCTCGACACCGATGAGAGCCTCGACACCATTGTCGAGACCCTGACCCGCATCGGTCTTGAGGTTGAGAACGTCGTGAACCCCGGCGCGAAGTTGAAAGACTTCACCATCGCCTATGTAATCTCGGCCGAGCAGCATCCCAATGCTGACCGCCTCAGGGTCTGCATGGTGGATACCGGCACGGGCGACCCCGTCCAGGTCGTCTGCGGCGCGCCGAATGCCCGCACCGGCATGAAGTCGGTGTTCTCACCGCCCGGCACGTTCATTCCGGGGAAAAACATCACGCTGGGCGTTGGCACCATTCGAGGTGTCGAGAGCCGAGGCATGCTGTGTTCGGCGGCCGAACTCGAACTCTCCAACGACCATGACGGCATCATCGATCTGCCCGCCGATGCCCCGCTTGGCGAGCGCTATGTCGATTGGGCCGGCCTCAGCGACCCCATGGTCGAGATCAATCTGACGCCGAACCGGCCCGACTGCACGTCGATCCACGGCATTGCGCGCGATCTCGCGGCCGCAGGTCTCGGCAAATTGCGCGACCACGTCATCCCCTCGGTCAAAGGCACCTTCCCCTGCCCGGTGGGCGTCGACCTCGCCTTCTCAGAAGCCGACAAGAAATATTGCCCGGCCTTCGTCATGCGGTTGGTCCGTGGCGTGAAGAACGGCCAAAGCCCCGAGTGGATGCAGCGGCGCCTAACTGCTATCGGCCTGCGCCCGATCAATGCGCTGGTTGACGTGACCAACTATGTCACATTCGATCGCGGCCGACCGCTGCACGTCTTCGATGCCAAGAAGGTGGCAGGCAAGCTCGTCGTGCGCCGTTCTAAAGCTGGCGAGACTGTTCTCGGCCTTGACGGGCGGGTCTATGGCTTCACGGGCGCCGAGACCGTGATTGCAGACGACAATGGCGTTGAATCCATCGCCGGCATCATGGGCGGCGAGCATTCGGGCTGCGACGAGAACACCACCGACGTGCTGATTGAATCGGCACTGTGGGACACCTTGGATATCGCCCGCACCGGCCGCAATCTCGGCATCGTAACCGATGCACGCTATCGCTTCGAGCGTGGTGTCGATCCGGCCTTCTGCATCGCGGGTGCTGAACTTGCGACCCGCATGGTGATGGACATGTGCGGCGGCGAGCCCTCCGATCTCGTGATCGCTGGCGAGATTCCCGACACCGGCGCGATCATCAACTTCCCCTTTGCGGAAACGAAGCGCCTCACGGGCCTGCAGGTGTCCGAGCGGGAGCAGAAGCGCATCCTCGAGACCCTCGGCTTCATGGTCTCGGGCAGCAGTGCGGTGGTGAAGGTATCGCCGCCCTCGTGGCGTCCGGATGTCCACGGCAAAGCAGACCTCGTTGAAGAGGTGATGCGCATTGCAGGCGTTGATCGCATCGAATCGACCCCGCTTGATCGCGGCGGCACCGTGCCGAAACCGGTCCTGACCCTCATCCAAAAGCGCACCCGTGCCGCCAAGCGTGCGCTCGCGATCCGCGGCATGGTGGAGGCGATCACCTGGAGCTTCGTGTCGAAGGAGCAGGCGCTGCTCTTCGGCGGTGGCGCCCCGGCGCTCGCGCTCGCCAACCCAATTGCCTCCGACCTATCGGACATGCGGCCAAGCGTATTGCCCGGTCTCATCACGAGTGCCCAGCGCAATGCCGATCGCGCCCAGAATGATGGCGCTTTGTTCGAAGTGGGCCAGGTGTTCTTCGGTGACCGACCGGAGGATCAGGTGATCGCAGCCGGCGGCATTCGGCGGGGCCTTGCGCGCGCGTCCGGCAGCGGCCGCCATTGGTCGGGCTCAGGCACAGTCGATGTCTTTGATGCCAAGGCCGACGCTTTGGCGGTACTCGCCGCAGCCGGTGCCCCCATGGCGGGGATCCAGGTGGTCGCCGGTGCGCCCGCCTGGTTCCATCCCGGTCGCTCCGGCACCCTGCAAATGGGCTCGATGATCTTCGGCTATTTCGGCGAATTGCATCCGCAAGTGCTGGAAGCGCTCGATGCCACCGGCCCCCTCGTGGGCTTTGAGCTCATCCTTGACCGGGTTCCAGCGCCTAAGGCCCGGCCAACCCGGATGAAGCCTCAATTGGTCTTATCAGCGCTTCAGCCGGTGGAGCGTGATTTCGCGTTCCTGATCGAGACCAAGGTCAAGGCCGCTGATCTCGTCAAGGCGGCCCAGGCTGCGGATAAGCAGATGATCACCGCGGTCTCCGTCTTCGATATCTACGAGGGCAAGGGCATCGAGCCCGGCAAGAAGTCCGTTGCGCTGGCGGTCACTCTTCAGCCCAAGGACAAGACGCTGACGGACGCTGAGATCGATGCTATCGGCGCGAAAATCATCGCGGAAGTGGCGAAGAAAACCGGCGCCACCTTGCGCGGCTGAGCCGAAAAGCAAAAAGGCCCGGGGCAGCCCCGGGCCTTTCCAGCTGAAATCGTCAGCTCAACTCAGTAGCGGGCAACAACCGGCTCGGCCACGGGACCCGTGGTGAAGCGATAGTTCACGCCGATGCGAACCTGATGGTTCTCGACGCCCATGCGGACGAACGGGCTGCCGGGAGGACCACCGACGATGCCGGCGTAAACCTGACCCGAGAGATCGGTGTAGCGATATTCGGCGAAGGCCGAGAGGTTCGGCGTGATGCGATATTCGGCGCCGCCGCCAATGGTCCAACCGGTTGCGGTGCGGGTGGTGCGGAAGCCGTCGATGGCGAGGCTGTTGGCGCCGTAGGCGAAACCACCGGTCATGTAGAGGAGGAGGTCGGGGGTCGCGAGAAAGCCGAAGCGACCGCGAACCGAACCCTGGCCCAAGGAGCGAGCGACTGCCGGGAAGGCCGCACCAAGCGTGGTCGGGCTGCGGCGATCATATTCAGTCCAGGAGTAATCAGCGGCAAGACCGGCGACAAAGGCACCGAACTGCCAGTCGTAACCAGCCTGAACACCACCAAGGAAGCCGTTGCCATTGGTGAGGTTGCGCAGGCCCGGCCCCGGCGGCAGGCCGAAAACCGGAGAGTTCGTGTCAAAGCGGCCGCTAAACGCATAGCCAGCATGGCCACCGAGATAGAAGCCGGTCCAGAGCGACACCGGCGCTGCAATAACGCTCGGCATAGCGGTACGGGTGCGGGAAAGGTCGGCGGCTTGAGCCTGGCCGGCAAGGGCGGCGAGACCAACAGCAGCGGTAAGAATCTTCTTCATTGGGGTACTCCTCAGCAACAACCTGGACCCCCGCGACACCGGCGATCGATCCGAAAATGGCGAGCGCCGACGACTGTGGCGCACCTGAGGATAAAGGCCCTGTAAAGGTTAATGCCGTGCTTACGCGCGTCACTTTTGGGGCAATTGCTTGATGGAGGTGATTGTTACTGTTGCGTTCAAGCAACGGTATTGCGCTGCCTATTCCACCCGGATCGTCGCGGTGGCGCTGCGGCCCTCGGCGTCAACAACGGAAACGGTGGTGAAGCCCGCGCCATCGGGATCGACGAAAATACGTCTTTGGGCGCCCATCCGACCAACGGGGCGACCATCAAGAAGAACGGTGAACGGGGGTGTACCGCCTGCCGCCCTCACCGCCAAGGGGTCGGGCTTGCCACGCGCTGCGCCCAAATCGACCCGCACGCCATCGGCCGGCAAGGTGAGAGCGAGCGGTCGGCTTGCTGTGAAGGTCTGGTCGCGGTCAGCAAAGCGAGCGCCAAAGCGGCGCATGGGCGCGGGGAGCTGGGCATGAGTCCGAGTGATCGCGCCCTCGGGCCGAGCGGCAAGCGGTACATAGGGGCCAAGCCGCGCGAAGGCATCGAACAAGATCGGCGCGGCAGAACTGCGGCCTGTTATGCCCGGCACCGAGGAGCCATCGGGACGACCGACCCAGACCGCCACGACCCGTGCTCCGTCGAAACCAACAGCCCAGGCGTCGCGATAGCCATAGGACGTGCCGGCCTTGTAAGCATATCGCCCGGAGAGCGCCGCTTCCGGCGCCGGCGCATTGGCGAGCACGTCACCCACATGCCAGGCGGCCACCTCGTCCATCAGCGGACGTGGGGCTGAGGGCCTCACACCATCGCGGCGCTCGACGATGGCCGGCATGTCGCCAAGACGGGCGAGCGCGGTGTAAAGCGCCGCGAGATCGACGAGCCTAAGCCCTACCCCGCCAAGGCCAATGGCAAGGCCCGGCACCTCGCCGCGCGGCAGCGCGGTTCGAACGCCTGATTGCTCAAAACGCGTGACCAGCCGGCGCGGCCCAACGGCTTCGAGGAGCGCAATGGCCGGCACATTGAGGGAATGTTGCAGGGCCTCGCGCGTCGTCACGGTCCCCTGATAGCCCCGATCAAAATTCACCGGCGCATAGGTGCCAAAAGACGTCGGCCGATCCTCGATCAAGGTCTCGGGATGGGCGAGGCCCGCTTCATAGGCGAGCCCATAAATGAAGGGCTTCAGGGTTGAGCCGGGCGATCGTATGGCCCGCGTCATATCGACCGAGCCCTGCCGGTCGGCATCAAGGGGATCGGCCGTGCCAACCCGCGCGATCACCTCGCCGGTCCGGTGGTCAATGGCAATGAGCGCGCCTGATAGCTTCGTCCCAAGCCCGCGCACCCGGTCGCGTACGAGCGTTTCCATCGCCTCTTGGATCGGGCGATCAAGCGTGAGGCGCACGCGGCCGGCCTCCTGATCGCGATGGGCTTCGCCCGCCGCATGCCAGGCAAAGGCCGGCATTGCGCGGCGCGTGAGCGGCACCGGCTCATCGCGAGCCGCCGCCACCTGTTCGGGCTTCAGCACACCTGCCTTCGCCATACGATCCAAGACGCGATCACGGGCGGCACGCGCTCGCTCCGGAAAGCGGTCGGGTCTGCGCGCTTCCGGCGATTGCGGCAGCGCCACCAGAAGGGCCGCTTCGCCGGGCGACAGGCGACGTGGCTCCTTGCCGAAATAGGCCAGTGACGCCGCCCGCACACCTTCGATATTGCCGCCATAGGGGGTCAGCGACAGATAGAGGTCGAGGAGCCTTTCTTTACCGAGCGAACGCTCAAGCGAGACGGCGCGTGCCATCTCCCGCAGCTTCACAGCCAGCGATCGGCCCTCCTCGCGCTTGTCGATGAGCCGCGCCACCTGCATCGACAGTGTCGAGCCTCCCGACACAATCCGACCACTTGACGCCCATTGGGCAGCCGCCCGCATCAGGGCCAAAGGGTCGACACCCCAATGACTCTCAAAGCGCCGATCCTCAAAGGCCATCAGCATGGTGACGAAGAGCGGATCGATATCCGCGCGCTTTACAGCGAAGCGCCACATCTCATCATCGGTCTGGAACGGGCGGAGGAGCCGTCCGTTCCGATCCACCACCTCAGCGGTATAGGCAATCGCTGACCCATCCGGGCCCTCGCCATAGCGGGTGATAGCGACGGCCCCTCCAGCAACGCCAAGTCCTGTCAGAACCGCGCCAATCAGGAGAACCTGGATCCGCCGGTCACGCAGGCGCTTGCGTGGGCGATCTGGTTCGGGGCTATCGACCGGCACAACAGGCTCTGCCGGTCGCCAAAAGGCGAGGGCACGCAGAATGCGCCGCCAAAGCGGCACATTGGGGGCCGCTGCTTCGGCGTTACTCACATTGACGGTCGACGCCGACATGTCATTCGACGTATTTTTGGCATGCTCGGTCATGGACCAGACGTCACCTCAACAGTTCCGGCTGCAGTGCGGGCAAAGCGCTCGGGACGATACATGTCCTCAATGGTCGCCGGCGGCAAGACATAGCGGCCGGGTGTCACCGCGCGGATCATGTAAGCCGCCTTCCAGGCAGCGCCATCATCGCTCGCTCGACTATAAGCGGCCATGAACCGATCATCGCGGAAGGCGCGCCAATCCGGCTGTTCGGCTTCGGTGGCAAGCCACTTCAAGGCCGAGGTTTCGGCCGAGGCCACGAGGCTCGGATTGTCGATCTCAAACCCTGCAGGCAGGCGGTCCACCAGCATGATCTGGCCAAGCTGCGGTTGGCGTTCGCCCATGGTGAGCACGACCACGAGGCGCGTGCCCTGCGCCACCCGAGCAATATCCACCGGCCGACCATCGAGGGTGAAATATTGCCGCTGCAGGGTGAAGCCGGCGGCCGCCGCAGGCTCCGCCTGACGCGGCGTGCCCTGGGTGCCCACGACAGCGCGGACAACTTCAGACCCGCTGTTGCGAAGCACGAGCCCGCGCGCAAGGTCGTCGGTCGCAATCGTGCGGTTCAGCGCGCCCTGGTGCGGCGAGCCGCCCACATCAAGGCTGATGCGGCGGGCATCCTCAATCAGGGCCTGAGCGGCCAGCACCAGCCACACCTTCTCTTGCGTCGAAGGAGCGCGGGTGCGCGCCTGCATATCTTCCAACACCCGCTGCGCATCGGTGACGATGCGGCGCGCCACGCGCGCTTCGGTGCCAAGCGCCATAATGGCTGCGGCATCGCGCAGGCGTGAGCCATAGTCGAAACGCGCCTGATCGGTTTGATCGGGCGCGCGTAACTGCGCCACCGCCGAGGCGAAGACCCGCTCGGCTCGCGGCGTATCGCCCATCAAGGCGAGCGCCGCCCCAAGCTGACCCCGACCGATCGCCGACTTGAAATCGCCAAGCCGAGTATCGGCCAACCACCGCAGATCGGAGAGCGATCCACGCCCCGCGCGCGCCAGCACATAATGGGCATAGGCAAGGTCCATCCCGTCATTGGTGCCAACGCCGTCGGTCGCGTTGACGAAGCTGCGAAGCTTGTCGATGGAGATCCGCAGCGCCTGTTCCGGCACGGCATGGCCGCGCTCGCGTGCTCGGGTCAGGAAGTCGGTCACATAGGCGTCGAGCCAATTGTCCTCAGACTGACCAGCCGTCCAAAGGCCGAAGGAGCCCGACGACGATTGGCGCGATAGCAACCGGTCGATGGAGTCGCGGACGCGTTCAGCGACCGGCGTTTCCAACCCAAGCCCGCCTTCTGCGGCCGAGAGCACATCGAGATAGAGCAAGGGTAGCGCCCGCGAGGTGATCTGCTCGGAGCAACCGAAGGGATAGCGATCAAGTGCCATGATCAAGCCCGCCACATCGATGGCGGCGGATGGTCCAACCGACACGCTAACCCGCGCAGAACCGGGCACGTAATCGCCGATGAGATCGCCACTGAGCGTCACTGACTGACTGGGTTCAATGGTCATCACAGTGCGGCGTGTCACCTCCGGCAGCGCCGGGCGCACGCCAAGACGATAGCGCGAGGAGACATCGAGCCCGTTCGGTCCGGTGAGGCGCACATCAAGCCCGCCGACACCCACGCCATTGGCGGTGAGCGGCAGCGACACCGAGCCGCGACCGCCGCCACCGGCAAGCCGCACCGTCGTCGGGGCGGTTGCCGCTTGCAGCGGGCCGGACGGGGTCACCGTCACTTGATAGTCGCCGGCAGGTGCTTCCGCATTAATGAGATCGAGCCTTGCGGTCGCGCGGTCGGCATTGCCGAGCACGCGGGGCAAGGTCGCCTGAACGACCACGGGATCCCTAGCGATCACGTCCTTCGACGCTGAGCCATGTTTGGTGGGGGTCCAGGCCATGGCCATGACCCGCACCGTTCCGTTGAAATCAGGGATGTCGAAGCTGACCTCGGCAGTGCCGTCCCCGCGAACGGTGACGAGCCCTGAGAACAGCGAGAGCGGGTCTTGGGCCGGCGGCGCACCATTGAACCGCGAGGCCTGCCCGTCACCGCCGGAGCGGATCGCGCCGCGCGCGGCACTCATGCCATCGAGGAGGAGGCCGTAGAGATCGCGCACCTCCGCCTGCAAGCGGCGCTGACCGAGATAATAGTCGTCCGGCTTCGGCGCCTTGTAATCGGTCAGCGTGAGGATGCCGAGATCAACCGCCGCGACCGTCAGATAGGCCTGCTCGCCGCTGGCAAGCCCCTCAATGCGTACCGGCACACGCATCGCGGAGCGCGGGGCCATGCGGTCCGGCGCACCGAGCGTCACATTCAATTTGCGCCGATCACTATCGACGCCAAACCAAGTAAGCCCGATGGCGCGTCCCGGCATACGGCCGGCCTGCACATCCAAGGGGCGACGCAGGAAAACGACCGCATAGGCACCGGCACCCCAGCCCTCAGCCACCGGCACGGTGATGCGGCTCTGGCCCTGCGGCACCTCCACCGTGCGCTCGGAGTGGAGCCGATCCCCAAGGATCGTGACAGTTGCTGTGCCGGCAAAACGAGCGTTCACCGCAATCGTCATGGTGTCGCCCACGTGATAAGCGGGCTTATCAAGGCTCATTTCCAGAACGTCGGGCGTATCAGCGGTGCCGCCGGCGCCATACCCTGACTCAAACACGATGGTTGTGGCGGGCGAGCCGATATCGCCGACTTCGAGGCGATATTTGCCCCAGGGAACCTGTTGGGCGATGCGCGCTGCAGCGGCGGGCGTCGCGTCAACTCGACCATCGGCCACACGCCGTGTGGTGGTAATCGCGGTGCTTTCCCAGCCGCCTGCCCCACGCGACCATTGCCACCGCGTCTCGAGGCGAAGCAATTGCCAGGTGAGCGTGCGTTGCTGACGGGTGCGCCCATCGGCCGCAACGGCAATCACCTCGAAGACTGCCGTGTCATTCTCTGCGACCCGATCATCGGGGAACATCGGCTTGACGCCAACGAGTGGCGTTCCCGGCAGAACCGGCAAGCTCGCGCTTCGCTCGACCGCGCGACCGCCAGGCTCTGAGACACGCACCGTCAAGGTCGCCTTCAGAGGGCGGGTCGCGTCTTCAAGCCTAGGCAAAGCGCCGGAAATGCGCAGATTGCCGCGCTCATCGGTCACGAGGCCATCGGGCAGCGGTTCACGCTCGCGCTTGGCCTCCTCATCATCGAGACCAAACCGATAGCCGGCAAAATCCGGCAGCTCACCCGTGGTCTCCAAGACCACTTCGCCCTCGACGCCAAGGTCGGCGCCGGGAAGCCCGAACAGATAGCGGGCGGCAAGCTGCGCCCCGAACGGCTGAGTACGGCTCAGGCGCTCGCCTTGAGCGGTCAGATCGAAGGCGATCCGATCCGGCACGAAATCTTCGACCAGGAACTTTGCTTCCCCCGCAGGCGGCTGACGCGGATCGGTCACCGCTTTCACCCGCCAGGTGCCGGTCATCGCGCTCGAGAGGATGTTAACGGCGGCCACGCGCCCACCTGCCCCCATGTCCTGGGTCACAACGCGGCGATATTCGACGCCGTCGGGACGCTCCAGGATCAAGGTCAGTGGGATCTGGGGAACGGCGTCGCCCTTCCCGTCGCGCAAGAGCGCGGTGAGGTTCACCGTTTCACCGGGACGATAAACCCCGCGCTCCGGCACCACGAAGGCATCGAGCGGACCCGCGATCTCGCGGCCCGCAACACCGCGATCAGAAAGGTCGAAGGCGGGCTGGCGCAGGTTCAAAAAGCCGTAATCGCCATTGGTCCCAATCGCCACCAGGAGGGCGGGGGTGAGCGCGCCCTCGCCACGCGTGAGCCCACGCTCAAAGCGGACATGGCCGGACGCATCGGTCTTTCTCGTCGCAAGGATTTCATTGGAACGCGCGACAAGACGCACTTCCACATCGGCTAAGGGCTTCGCGGAACCGAGCGAATGCACGAAGCCATGGACGCCATCGCTGCCCGACAAGCCGGTGAGCCCGAGGTCAGAGACGATGAACCATTGGGCGACCATGCCGTCCTGCGGTCCGTCGGAATCAGGCGTCGGGCGCGGCGCAACGGTCGGCTTGGCGGTCATCACATAGACGCCGGGTTCGAGCGCTTGAATTGCCTCATCCACGGGGAAGGCGGTGGTGACATCCGCGTTCAGCCGGTTCTCCGCCTGCATCGTGCCGGACCACACCGGGATCGCGCGATCGGTCACAGCTTGAGCGAGTTCATAGCCGTCCAAGGGCTTGGGGAAGTCTTCGGCGACCGTTTGAGCAATAGAGCGGTCACCGAAGCGATGGATCGCCACATCGATGGACGCCACGTTGACCGATACGACCGGCACTCCGCGCTGGCCGGATTTCGGCAGCACATAGGCCCGCGCTGTAAAGCGCACGGCCGGTGCCCGGTCCCGCACATAGACGGTTGAATCGCTCGTGCGGAGCAGCGCTTCGCCATTTTCCGCCGGCAGGCCTTCGCGCAGCTGGAATGTATAGCGCTCGCCGTGCCGCAACCCATCGATACAGATCTGGCTATCATTGACCGTGATGGGGGGAGCATTCACCCCTTGCTGGCGCACAAAGGGCGAGAAATCGAACCGCCCCTTTTTCAGATCTTCAGAAAAGACGAAGCAGACGCGGGGTGACGCGGAATCCGATTGAACATCGGTGCGAAGAACGCGGAATCCCCGCTGTTCGCGCAGTCGCGTATAGGCGTCCCGTGTCTCCGGGGTGTCGCGGGCATCAAGGGCCGCCTTCGCCACATCGATTGCCGGGCGCCATTGCTCGCGCTGGACGAACAGCTGACGGATCTGGGCCAAAGCGAAGGCTTCTTCATTGCGGTTGGCCGCGCGCCGATAGCCGAGATAGGCAGCACCGAGCGACTCATCCGCAAGGGTCTGCCGCTCCTGCCAATTGTCGGTGCGAACGCCGGCAAGCATTTGCGCATAGCGCACCCAGGGCGCAGAATCCTGCCCCGACCGCAGCGCGATGTTCTCCCAGGCTGAGGCTGCCGAGCGGAAATCACTGCGCTGAGCGGCTGAATCGGCGTCACGGCGCACATCGGCGATGGGGCGCTGTTCATTGACCTGAACGCGAGCCCGCGAAGCCTCAAGGCGGCGCGACAACTCCGCTGCCGCTTCGTTCTGATAGGCACGAAGCGGTGGCCCGGGCGGCGCTGCCGCCGGTCGTTGCCCTTGAGCCTGCGGTTGAGCCTGACCGCCAGGGGCTGCTTGCGGCCGGGGAGCGGGAGCGCCAGGGGCCTGAGCGATGATTAAACGGGCTTCATCCGAGCGCGAAAACTGGCCCATGGGCTCTGCTTGCGCGACAGCACTGCCAAGCAGCACAGAAAGCCCCAAAGCGCCCACAAAAGCCCGCAAATTGATCATGGCGACCTCTCCCCAATTGGGGGAAGTTGAGCACCCGCATCCCCTGGGAGCAATCAGGGGAGATACGTTGTTTCTCTAAGGAGCCGGCTCGCCATTCACGCTGTGCAGACGGGACTAGGAGAACGGCAAGCTCTCGCGCGCATCGCCCGAAATCACGATGCGGTCCCCCGGTGCGATGCGACCACCTTGAGCAACTTCGACGTAGATGCCGCAGTCCGCGTGGCCATAACTGCGCATCAAAATCGCCGGGATCATGATGTCGCGCCGTGCGGTGGCAGGGTTCACTATGGTCGCCGCACAGCGCTCGGTGCGCTTCAGGCCGCGCAGGATCGCATCGCCAACCGCAATAGTCCGCCCGACAAGCTCGAACTCGGAGAAGGCGGGCAGACCGTCCACATAGAGATTGGCGCGGAAGCGGATCGGGTCGATGGCAAAGCCGGTCTCTTTCTCCAGCGCGCGCACGGTCGCAAGATTGATGATCGATACGAAACCGGAGCGCGAATCCATGAAGCGGAAGCCCGAAGGGGCATCAAGAAGCTTCGGTTCACCAGAGAGTTCACCCGCAAGATAAAGCCGAAAGAAGGCCTCAACCTCGGCACGACCGGCCTCGGTGCCAAGATCGGCTCGCACCACCTCGATCTCATCGGCCACGATGGAGAGATGGCGGCTTTGATCGTCGTAACGCGTCCGCAAGCCCGCCAATTTGGCGAGGCGCGCGAGCACCAAAAACTTCGTCTTCGCCTGATGTTCAGGGGCAGCCGCATCGAACCCCGACGGCCCGTTCTCGATCGCCATCAGGCGATCACCGGGGAAATGTTCACCTGAGACGAGGGTCGCCTCCGTCAGGGGCTCAGCGGAAAGCCCCTTCACGGGATAGCGGTAAAGGGAATGGAGCCGTGCGGTCATGCAGCCTTTTTGCCCGCGCTGGTCGTTCCGCGCAAGCAGGTCATCCGCGGCTGGCGCTCAACATCCAACGATGGCCAAAGGGATCACGCAGGGTCGCAACGCGCGCACCCCAAAAGGTGTCGGCGGGAGCTGCCTCCGGCGCTGCCCCCTGGGCGACTGCCCGACCCCACCAGCGATCAACCGCTTCGGGATCATCGAGCGCTACGCTCATCGCGACAGGGATGGCGGAGGCGACATCGGGTGCGCGCGAGGCGTGATCATCCTCGAACTCATCAGCTAGCATCACCACGCCGCCGTTGATCTCGAGTTCCGCATAGCGCAGCCGTTGCCCGTCGCTCGCCGGCATGACCCGCCGTTCACGCGCATCAAACGCTTGCTTGTAGAACCTTATCGCCCGATTGGCGTCGGTCACGGTGAGATAGGGCGCGATCGGCGGAGAGTACTTGGTAAAGGGGCTCATGTTCTTTGGCTCGCACGCTTCTGCCTGCACGTCGAAAGTTCTGGCTCACTTAGTCTCGCGTTCGTCAGAACCGGTCACCACCGGCTCAGTCACACACTGTGTGCGATGGCATATTGTGATGACCAGATGACACGCTGCCACCCCGGTTTCTCACGTGCGAAGTTTTGCGAGGATTTTACATCTGGAGTCGATGACATGGACACCCTTACGGCGGATATCGCGCTTCGTTGACACCCTACAGGTGCGTCATTACGGTGCGCCGCGCTTCGCATCCGATGCGTCGCTAAGGCTGTCAGGCCGGGACAAACCCGGCATGAGGAGGACCGAATGAAGATCCTGGTGCCCGTGAAGCGGGTCGTCGATTACAACGTGAAGATCCGCGTCAAGCCGGACGGTTCAGGCGTCGAACTCGCCAATGTGAAGATGTCCATGAACCCCTTCGATGAGATCGCTGTCGAAGAGGCGATCCGGCTGAAGGAAAAGGGTCTCGCCACCGAAATCGTCGCGGTCTCCATCGGACCTCAGGGGTCGGCCGAAACCATCCGTACCGCGCTTGCCATGGGTGCCGACCGTGGCATTCACGTGAAGACCGACGCCGTGGTGGAACCGCTGGCCGTCGCCAAGATCCTGAAAGGGATCATCGGTGAGGAAGCACCGGGTCTGGTCATTCTGGGCAAGCAGGCCATCGACGACGACAGCAATCAGACCGGCCAGATGCTGGCGGCCCTCCTCGGCTGGCCCCAGGGCACTTTCGCCTCGAAGGTGGAACTCACCGCCGATGCGGTCGCCGTCACACGCGAGGTTGATGGCGGCCTTCAGGTCGTGAAGCTGAACCTGCCCGCCATCGTCACCACCGACCTCCGCCTGAACGAGCCGCGCTATGCGTCGCTCCCCAACATTATGAAGGCGAAGAAGAAGCCCATCGATGAGAAGACGCCTGAGAGCTATGGCGTCGATATCGCGCCGCGCCTCTCGGTGCTGAAGACCGTGGAACCGGGCGGGCGCAAGGCCGGCGTGAAAGTCGGCTCGGTTGCTGAACTCGTGTCCAAACTCAAGAACGAAGCGGGAGTGATCTAATGGCGACCCTTCTTATCGCAGAGCATGACAACGTCTCGATCAAGGACGCCACCGCCAAGGCGCTCACCGCTGCCGTAGCACTCGGTGCGCCGGTGACGGTCCTCGTCGCGGGTTCTGGCTGCAAAGCGGCAGCCGATGCCGCCGCCAAATATTCAGGCGTCGCCAAGGTGCTGCTCGCCGATGCGCCGGCCTATGACCACATGCTGGCCGAGCCGACCGCAGCGCTCGTCCTGTCGCTCGCCGGCGGCTATTCGGCGATCGTTGCGCCCTCGACGGCCAACGGCAAGAATATCCTGCCGCGGGTCGCCGCACTCCTTGATGTCATGCAGATTTCCGACGTCACCAAGGTAGTTGCGCCCGATACCTTCGAGCGTCCGATCTATGCCGGCAACGCCATTCAGACCGTGCGGTCCGCTGATGCAACCAAGGTCATCACGGTCCGCACTGCCTCCTTCCAGGCCACGGGCCTCGGCGGATCGGCACCAATTGAAAGCGTGACGGCTGCGGCTGATCCCGGTGTCTCCACCTTCGGCGGTGAGGAACTCTCCAAGTCCGATCGTCCGGAACTGGGTGCTGCCAAGATCATTATCTCCGGCGGTCGTGCTCTGGCCTCAAAAGAGAACTTCGCAACGGTCATCGAGCCGGTGGCCGATCTTCTTGGCGCTGCCATGGGCGCGTCGCGCGCAGCGGTCGACGCAGGCTATGCCCCCAATGATTGGCAGGTTGGCCAGACCGGTAAGGTCGTCGCCCCCGAGCTCTATATTGCCGTTGGCATTTCCGGCGCGATCCAGCATCTCGCGGGCATGAAGGACTCCAAGGTGATCGTCGCGATCAACAAGGACGAGGAAGCGCCGATCTTCCAGGTGGCTGACTATGGCCTCGTGGGCGATCTCTTCACGCTTCTGCCGGAGCTGCAGAAAGAATTAGCTGCGGCGGCCAAATAGACTAGATTTTCGTGCCTGCGTGCGGGATCGCCAGGGTGGTCACGGGCGGCGCAGGAGCGTAAGAAGAGCACGAAATATCAACATTCGCTGGCCGCGTTCGCGCGGTCGGCGCGCCAGGTGAGATCATGGACATTCGCAAGATCGGCGTTATCGGCGCCGGGCAGATGGGCAACGGGATTGCGCACGTCGCCTCCTTGGCGGGCTTCGATGTCGTATTGCACGATCTGTCGGAAGACCGGATCAAATCCGGCCTTGCCACCATCAACGGCAATATGGTGCGCCAGGCCTCGCGCAACCTGATCACGGAAGAACAGCGCCTTAGTGCGCTCTCACGCATTCATCCCGCCCCTCAGATCGAGATGGTCGGCGACTGCGATATCGTGATTGAGGCTGCGACCGAGAATGAGCAGACCAAAATCAAGATCTTCCAGGGCCTGTGCCCGATCATTCGCCCCGATGCGATGCTCGCGACCAACACGTCCTCGATCTCGATCACGCGGCTAGCCTCCACCACCGACCGGCCCGAGCGGTTCATCGGCATCCACTTCATGAACCCCGTGCCGGTGATGCAGCTCGTCGAGCTCATCCGTGGCATCGCGACCGATGATGCGACCTTTGAATCCTCAAAGGCCTTTGTCGCCAAGCTTGGCAAGACCATTGCGGTGGCCGAGGACTTCCCGGCCTTCATCGTCAATCGCATCCTGCTGCCCATGATCAATGAGGCGATCTACACGCTTTATGAGGGCGTCGGCGGCGTGGAAGGTATCGACACCGCCATGCGGCTCGGTGCCAATCATCCCATGGGTCCCCTGCAGTTGGCCGACTTCATCGGCCTCGACACCTGTCTGTCGGTGATGCAGGTGCTCTATGAGGGCCTGGCAGATTCGAAATATCGCCCCTGCCCGCTGCTCGTGAAATATGTCGAAGCGGGTTGGCTGGGCAAAAAGACTCAGCGCGGCTTCTATGACTATCGCGGCGAGCGCCCGATCCCGACACGCTGAACCACAAGCCCTATTGAAACGACAACGGCCGCGTTTCCGCGGCCGTTTTGCTTTGTGGCACCTGCTGATGGCGCGGTGCCCTATTCCTTCACGGCCCCGGTCATCGCCGACACATAGTGCTCGACGAAGAAGGCGTAGAGGATCACGAGCGGCAATGAGCCGACCAGCGCGCCCGCCATCAGGGAGCCCCAGCGGAACACATCGCCATCGACGAATTCCGAGATGATCGCCACCGGCACCGTCTTGTTCGGGTTCGACGAGATGAAGGTCAGTGCGTAGATGAACTCGTTCCAGCAAAGCGTGAAGGCGAAGATGAAGGCCGAAATCAGGCCCGGTACCGCCAGCGGCAGCACAATCTGCGTCAGGATCTGCCAGCGGCTTGCCCCATCGATCAGCGCGCATTCTTCCAGCTCAAACGGGATGGTCTTGAAATAGCCCATCAAGAGCCAAGTGCAGAACGGGATCAGAATGGTCGGATAGGTCAAGATCAGCGCGAAGGGCGTGTCGAACAGCCCGTAGAAGTGAATGATCGTGGACAAGGGGATGAACAGGATCGACGGCGGCACGAGATAGGCCAGGAAGATCAACCCGCCGACCGATTGCGCGCCCTTGTAGCGCAGTCGCACGATGGCATAGGCGGCCAAGACCGAGGACGTGATGGAGAGGATCGTCGCGCAAATGGCAACGAACATCGTATTCCAGAGCCAGCCGAGATAGGGCGAGTCGAACAAGAGCTTGTGCACATGGCGCAGCGTCGGCTCCACCACCCAGAACGGATTGCCCGTATTGAGATCGAGGAGCTGATTGTCGGGTTTGATGGAGGTGATCACCATCCAATAGAACGGGAACAACAGCACAACCATGATGAGCGCGAGCGGCAGATAGACGGTCACCGTCTTGCGCGGCAG
The DNA here is from genome assembly GCA_037143285.1 of Alphaproteobacteria bacterium. GTDB lineage: Bacteria > Pseudomonadota > Alphaproteobacteria > Rhizobiales > Phreatobacteraceae > Phreatobacter. The sequence continues at coordinate 27,825 of JBAWYY010000001.1, forward strand.
GCTCTCCAGATAGCTCATGCCCTCGGAGGCATCATTCTTGGGCGTCGCGGTGGTCATGGTCATGGCATGGCCCTCAATCGTTGCTCTCGCCCTGCTGCCACTTGCGTCGCTGCAGCCCGAACCAGGAAATCATGATCGCAGCCAGCAGGAACGGCACCATGGAGGTGGCAATGGCTGCCCCCTCGCCGAGATTGCCGCCGAGAATCCCGCGCTGATAGGACAAGGTCGCCATCAAGTGGGTTGAATTCACCGGCCCGCCGCGCGTCATGGCCCAGATCAGCTGGAAGTCCGTGAACGTGAAGAGGACGGAGAAGGTCATCACGACAGCGATGATCGGGGTGAGCAGGGGATAGGTGATGTGGCGGAAGATCTGCCACTTCGAGGCGCCGTCCAGCGTCGCCGCCTCATAAAGCGAGGGAGACACCGTCTGGAGTCCCGCCAGCAGCGTGATCGCGATGAAGGGAATGCCGCGCCAGATATTGGCGAAAATCACCGAGCATTGGGCCAGGAACGGGTCGCCCAGCCAATTGATCGAGGTGCCCTTGGTGATGAAGCCCAACTGTACCAACGTATAGGTGATGATCGAGAATTGGGCGTCGAAGATCCACCAGAAAGCAACGGCCGAGAGCACGGTCGGCACGATGAAGGGAATCAGCACGATGGCGCGGATCATCGCCTTGAACGGCAGATTGTTGTTGAGAAGGATCGCGAGATAGAGGCCAACGACGAATTTCACCGCAGAGGCAACCGCCGTGAACACAATCGTGAAGATGAGCGAGCTAATATAGACGCGGTCGTCCAACAGCCATTCATAGTTCTCAAGGCCAATAAAGTTCCCGGCCCGGCCGATCTTCACATCCGTGAAGCTCATCCACAGGCCCTTGCCCAGCGGATAGACCAGGAACAAGACCAGGAAGCCCATCGCCGGCAACATGAACCAGAAGCCGAGCCAATTGCGGTTCACTTTGAGCTGGTCCCACGCGCTCGCCTCGCGCGGGGCGATGCGGGGTTTAGGATCGGCTAGCGCCACATTGGCCATCGGGTTCTCCGTCTCCGGCTGACATGATGGGGGAGTGCGACGCACCCCCCCGATGTCATGGGTATCAGCGATAGATGCGGCGCAGCTGGCGTTCGGCGAGCTGCATCGCGCCGGCCTCGGTCTCGCGACCGGTGACGAAGCTTGCGAACATATCGAGCACCACGAAGTCGGCAATGGCTGTTGCCGCCTTCTCGTTCACCGGACCAAGGCCTGAGGCCGGCAGCGAACGCTTGGCGGCGTCGCGGAACGGCAGACGCTTGGGATCAGCCGTCCAGACCGGGTTGGTATCATAGGCGTTGAGCATGTGGGTGAGGTAGCCCTCGGCGGCATTGAGCCAGGGGTTATAGTTCTCGGCTTCCAGGATGAAGGCCATGAAGGCCTTGCAGGCATTGGGGAAGCGCGAATAGGTCATCGCCATGATCGGGAAGCACAGCTGGATCTCAGCGGGCTTGCCGACCGGACCCACCGGCCAGAACGAATGGTCGGTATCGGCTGCGATCTCGCGCTGCTTCTCATCCGCCGAGATACGGGCGGCAGCATAGATCGAGATGCCGTTGGCGGTAAGGTGGCACTCGCCCGAGAGATAGGCGCGGTTGTTGTTGGAATCGTTCCACGACGCAGTGCCAGGGATGAAGGTGTCGTAGAGCTGTTTGGCGTAGCGAAGCGCCGCCGCCGTCTCCGGCGAATTGATGATGATGCGCTCGTTGGCATCGACCGTGTAGCCGCCATGGGACCAAAGCAGCCAATGGACGAAGGAATTGCCGTCGCCGGTCGCGCGTCCCAGCGCAAAGCCTGAGGGCTGATTGCGCGCTTTCAGCGCCTTGCAGAGCTCCAGGAAGCCTGCGGTATCCTTCGGCACTTCATTGAAGCCCGCCGCCTTCACCGAGGAGATGCGATAGTTGATATAGCCGCCATTGACCGCCACCGGCACCGAAATCCACTTCGGCCCGACTTTGCCATAGGACTCGGCCAGCGGCACCCAACCGCCATATTTGCCGCCGAGATAGGTCGCGACATCGGTGACATCGACGCAGCGCTGCGGGAACAGATGGGGCAGCGAATAGAGACCCCAGAACATGTCTGGACCCGAGCCGGTGTTCGCGGCAACGGAAGCCTTGGGCTGAACGTCGTCGAAGCTCTCGCTCGACACGTTCACGCGCACGCCGGTCGCCTGGGTGAAGGCGGCGACCATGCGGTTAAACTGTTCGTCTTCGGCAACCACAAACCGCCGCCAGCGCAGCAGGCTGATGGCAGCACCGGCCTCCGGCCTGAAAGGCGAGGCCTGCGCCCAGGCCTTGGCCCATTCGGTGAGACCGGTAGCAGACAGGGCGCCAACGGCAGACGCGCCTTTAACGAGGGAACGACGAGTAATGGACATGGGCTTCCTCCGGTGGACCGGTGCCCGTTTCTCGGGCTTTCCGGGTGGTTAAATCGACAACCCGCGAGAGAGTCCCGCAAGCTGGATGCTGGACATACGCCTCAGCGGGCGATCAGGCTCTTGCCGGTTTCGGCGTCGAACAGATGGCTCACACGCCGATCCGGCCCGAGCTTCACCTTGTCGCCCGGCTTGAAATCATGACGCTCGCGGAACACGGCGATGATCTCTTGGCCGCCCATCTTGGCCGCAACCTGGATTTCAGAGCCCGTGGGCTCCACCACCATGATCTCGGCCTCGCCCCCGTGCTCGGGATCGATGAGGAAATGTTCAGGACGGATGCCATAGACGACCGGGCGATCTGCGACTGCGCTCGGCGCCATACCGATGGGCAAGCGGAAGCCGCCATCCCCTAAGAACGATCCGTTATCGATCCGGCCTTTGAGGAAATTCATCGCCGGCGAGCCGATAAAGCCGGCCACGAACATATTGGTCGGCCGGTCATAGAGTTCGAGCGGTGCGCCCATTTGCTCGACGATGCCGTCATGCATCACCACGATCTTGTCGGCCATGGTCATGGCTTCGATCTGGTCGTGGGTGACATAAACCGTTGTGGTCCGCAGCCGCTGGTGCAGCTCCTTGATCTCGGTGCGCATGGCGACACGCAATTTGGCGTCCAGGTTCGACAAGGGCTCGTCGAACAGGAACACCTGGGGGTCGCGGACAATGGCGCGGCCCATGGCCACACGCTGGCGCTGACCACCGGAGAGCTGACGCGGATAGCGCTCCAGCAAGGCGCCGAGGTTCAAGATCTCGGCGGCACGCTTCACCTTGGTCTCGATTTCCGACTTAGGCGCATTCCGGAGCTTCAGCGAGAAGCCCATATTGTCGGCCACCGTCATGTGCGGATAGAGCGCGTAGTTCTGGAACACCATGGCGATGTCCCGCTCTTTCGGCGGCACATTGTTGACCACGCGGTCGCCGATGAGAATCTCGCCCGCCGTGATGTTTTCCAATCCCGCGATCATGCGGAGCAGCGTCGACTTGCCGCAGCCCGACGGCCCGACTAGGACGACGAACTCGCCATCCTCAATAGGTACCGAAACACCGTGAATGATCTGAGTCGCGCCGAAGGCCTTCCGCACATTGCGGATCTCGACCGATGCCATTGATAATCCTCCCTGGACCGAAGTCCTGCGGTCCACACCGGACCCCTTGACCGGGGCTCTCCCATCCGGTCCAAAGAGAACCCGATGGTCGTGCAAACACGTTGAAGTTAGCATGACATGGCATCAGGTGAAATCAAGAGCGACGTTTGCGGAGCTCATCCTCACTTCAATCGATTGAAATTGAAGCGATCGGCGATCACCCTGATTTCGAGTACCGCGCCCGGCCAATCGACCGGGTAGACCAACGTGACGGCAAGCAAGAATAGGGACTGACATGGCGAAGCCAGAGCTGGTGATTAGCGCACCGATGATGCCGATGATCATGGACGCCCTGCCGGCGACCTTCACCGTCCATCGCTTGTGGGAGGCGCCCGACCGCGCAGCCTTCATGCGCGATGTGGCCCCGCGCATCACGGCGATCGCCACCGCCAATCACTTCCGCTCGGATGCGGCCTTCATGAGCCAATTCCCGGCCGTCAAAATCATCTCAAGTTTCGGCGTCGGCTATGATTCGGTCGATGCTGATTGGGCCGGGAAACACGGGATCGTCGTCACCAACACGCCAGACGTGCTGAACGAGGAAGTGGCTGATACCGCCCTTGGCTTGCTTCTCTGCACCGTGCGCGAATTCCCGCAAAACGACCGCTATCTGCGTGCCGGCAAATGGCTCGATAAGCCCTATCCGCTCACTGCCACGCTACGTGACCGCACCGTTGGCATCCTCGGCCTCGGCCGGATCGGCAAGGCCATTGCCAAGCGCCTGGACGCCTTCGGCGTGCCGGTGGTCTATCACGGCCGCACCGAGCAGAAAGATGTTGCCTATCGCTATTTCCCGCCGCTTAAGGGCATGGCAGAAGCCGTCAATGTGCTCTTGATCGTCGCGCCCGGCGGCGCCTCCACCAACAAGATCGTCAATGCCGAGGCGCTGAAAGCGCTTGGACCCGACGGCATCGTCATCAATGTCGGACGC
>JBAWYY010000002.1:0-28581 GCA_037143285.1 Alphaproteobacteria bacterium
GCCCTCACGCATTTCTGGGCGGTCGTCGCGGTCGTATAGGGGCGCTTCTCGACGCCGGTAAAGACGTTCTTGAACTGCACCATCCCTGAATTGGCGAACATCAAGGTCGGGTCGTTGCGCGGAACCAAGGGCGAGGATTCCACCACCGCATGACCTTCGCGAGCGAAGTAATCCAGGAATGTCTTTCTAATCGCATTAACGCCGGTCATGAGCCGCAAGAACCTCTGTAGAACAGCCAGGGGGAGCGGCGGGAGAGCTTATCTCCCGCGCTGCCGCGTGTTCTAGCCGTCTCGCAGCGCCAAGTCCATGAAACCAAACGCAAGCCTTATGGCGTTTGGCCCGTCATGGTGGATACCTTCAGGCGTCGGGCTCGGGGCCATCGCTGTCATCCTCGATCGCGCCGAGGATTTTCTCTCCGATCAGCCCGGCATTCTGGCGAATGGCTGCCTCGATCTTGCTCGCCATGTCCGGGTTACCCTTGAGAAACACCTTGGCATTCTCGCGACCCTGACCAATGCGCTGGCTGTCATAGGAGAACCAAGAGCCCGATTTCTCGACAACGCCTGCCTTGACCCCGAGATCGATCAACTCACCGTTCTTGGAAATGCCCTCGCCATACATGATGTCGAATTCGACCTGCTTGAACGGCGGGGCCACCTTGTTCTTCACCACCTTCACGCGGGTCTGATTGCCGACCACTTCCTCGCGATCCTTGATCGCGCCGATGCGGCGAATATCGAGACGAACTGAGGCATAAAACTTCAAGGCATTGCCGCCTGTCGTCACTTCCGGCGAGCCATACATCACCCCGATCTTCATGCGGATCTGGTTGATGAAGATGACCATGCAATTGGACTTCGAGATCGAGGCGGTCAGCTTGCGCAGCGCTTGGCTCATCAGGCGGGCCTGCATGCCCGGCTGATTGTCGCCCATTTCGCCTTCGAGTTCGGCGCGCGGCGTAAGCGCTGCAACCGAATCCACCACGAGCACATCGATGGCGCCCGAGCGCACCAAGGTGTCGCAGATCTCAAGCCCCTGCTCGCCGGTGTCAGGCTGCGAGATCAGCAACTCGTCGAGCTTCACCCCGAGCTTGCGGGCATAGATCGGGTCGAGGGCATGTTCCGCATCGATGAAGGCGCAGGTTCCGCCCTTCTTCTGCGCCTCAGCAATGGTGTGGAGCGCCAGCGTCGTCTTGCCCGAGGATTCCGGCCCGTAAATCTCAACCACGCGGCCGCGCGGCAGGCCACCGATGCCAAGCGCGATATCGAGCCCGAGCGAGCCCGTCGACACCGTCTCGATCTCCACCTGCTCGCCCTTGCCGAGCCGCATGATCGAGCCCTTGCCGAAGGCACGCTCAATCTGAGAGAGCGCAGCATCCAGCGCTTTGGTCTTATCCATGGAGGTTCCTTCAACGAGTCGCAGTGCTGATTGACTCATGGCCTTAGCTCCTTCTGGCTTGCAAGGGTTGTGATGCGTTTCACCGTTATTTCTGAATGTACACGGTTTGTTCTTAACAACAAGTTCTTTTTTTGTTCTCATCGGGGTATAGCGATCAAGATCAGATCGAGCCAGTTTGGGCCGGCCTTACGATCTTTTCGTCCCGCCAGCTTTTAAGTGGGGCGCTTCCGCCGGAGGGGCATTTATCCGGCGCGTCAATTGAGCAGCCGCTTAGCAACGAATTCGCGTAACGCTTAAGCGATTGAAATCGCGAATGCATGCTGTTGGCGCATAACATTTAATTTGTGAAACTCGAACCTCGTCGCATCCAAATATCGACCATTTAAGGTTCGCCTCATCGTTGACGCTGGCATTCTAGCGTCAACTCGGCATGAAGCGAGTGATGCTGGTGAAAGGGCCATCTTCAAATGAGTTTGGACCTCCCTAATGTCCCTGCGCGCTTTCTATGTCCGAGCTAAGCGACGGCGCGGCGATCGCGTTGGGCCATGCCCGTGCGCAGCACTGCATCAAGGGCAGATACCGTGAGATCAGACTTGTGGAGGTATCCAAGCGCTCCGTAAGACAATCCAAGCCCTTGCACGTCGGTGAAGTCAATTGATGTCACCGAAATTGGGACCACAGCGGTGTATTCCCTTGAAATCAGGTCGAGGAGAGGCAATGTCGACGTCCCCTTGACCCAAAAATCCAAGATAACGAAATCAAAAGCGCCCGCGCGCAGCTTAGCGGTCGCATCGTCAAGAGTGTCCGCACAAATGCAGTCGGCTTCCATGAACCGAGAGCGCGCAAGCTTACGAAGTAAAATATCACGATCAATAGGATCATCTTCTACAATGAGGATCCGAGTTTGAATACGTTCGCCGCCGGCAATGATACGGTCAGACGGCCTGACAGTAAGATGTCCGGAAAGCGTCCCTGCGGCTTGGTCTGCACCGGTGCTCATGTAGCATTCTCCAAGAGCGTAATTGCGAGGTAGGTTAACGGATGGTAAATTTACTTTAAGGGCAAGTGATTCGTCAATTTACGTAAGGCTTGGCTCATAAAGACGCGCGCCGATGGGGACCTTAACGATGGCAAAGCCGCATACGATGGAGGCGCCGTCGGCAGGCGCCAATGTGAATACGATTGATCAAGTTAGGGAGCTGTTGTTCGGGGCTGACAAACGGACTCATGAGCAGCGACTTCAAGAGCTAGATGACAAAATTACACTCAAGATCGAAGAGATGCATTCCTATGTTGAGAAGCGTTTTGCGGAACTCGAAGCTTCTCTAAAAGTGGCATCGGCTACAGGCGACGATAATCGGCGCAAAGCTGTCGAGCAGATTGGCGAAGCAATCGCCTCGCTCGGTATGCTAGTGAAAAACCAAGCTAATTAGCCGTGCAACAGGCCTCCGCAACGCGTCAGCGCACGGTCGATACGGAGCTCGAAGCGCTACGCGGCCTGCTTGTTTCCTCGGAGATTGACGGGCTAGCCGACTTGCGCGCGGAACTCATGGAAGTTCGCGACGCCCTAGTCGAACGGGACCGGCTTGAAACCGAGACCGCTCAAGTTCTTGCCTCGGCAATCCGGCGTGCCGAGCGCGACAATCCCGGGCCCTTAGCTGCCGCCATCGCTCCGGTGGTTGTCTCTGGGATAAGGACGGAAATCAAAAATTCCAAAGAGATGATGGTCGAAGCGCTCTATCCTATTACAGGGCGCTTGGTCTCCGCGAGTGTATCCGCCGCCATTCGCGATGCGATGGAGACGATTGATCGGAAGTTCCACACACTCACGTCGTTCGAAGGACTGAAGCTCAAACTTAAGGCGATGCGATCCGGGGTTTCCGTCCAGGAGCTCATTCTGGCGCAATCGGGCTTTGCGACAGTTAGTCGGATCTTGTTGATCGAGCGCGGAAGCGGACTTCTTTTAAAGACTTGGCCGGCAAGCCCCAACAATGATCACGACGACCAACTGCGTGGCAGCCTTGTCGCCGCCATTTTGGAATTTGCGTCGCAGAGCCTTTCGGATGGAAGTGAGTTGCGCGCCCTCGATATGGGCGAGACGCGCATCTTTTTGCGGGCTTCGGCCCAAACGATCATCGCGGTCGAGGTGCGCGGTCGACCACGGCCAGAATTTGAACGGGAGATCAATTCGGTTCTTTTGGGTCTGAACAACCAGCGGAATATGGACCAGGAGCCCTCAGTCGACGATTTGGCGCTTTGCGCGGCGCAGATCAATGCAGCAGAGCCACAAGCACAGGTGCCACGGGGCCGCAGTCCAGCGCGATACATGGTGATCGCGGCACTCGCGGTCCTCGCCTGGTATGGTGGGACTAGCTTGTTGACATGGTGGCGGGAAACCACGGTCTCGACGGCTCTCAGCGATGCACTGAAAGCCGACCCTGAGCTGAAAAGCTTCCCCGTGCGAGCTGAGTTTGACCATCGCGCCCACACCGTCGAGGTGGTTGGCTTGCTGCCTTCGAGGGAAGCCGTTGATCGGATCGTTGGAGCAGTGGCTGCAGCGATTCCTGGATACAAGACGCAGTCCGCCATTGGGGTGGTGACGCTATTGTCGGCGTCTGAAGGCTTGTCGGCCCGGATCAATGGTCGTTTAGGCGAGCAGCAAGAACGATTTACGGTCCAGGATGAACGTCTGGCGGCTCAGAACAGGCAACTTGCCGCACAAGAACAATTTCGACTTCAGCAAGATGAGACGATAGCGGGCATCGAGGCGCGGATGATCCAACAGGACGCTTCCGCGAATGCAAGAACTGACAATCTAGAGAAACGCACAGAGGAATTAGCCGCGGCGCAGCGATTGGCAAGCGAACGTGTCGAACGATCAATAGCGACCATCGAAGGCCAATTACAGAGCCAATCACGACAGGCAACAGAGCGCGACAACCGACTTTCTGCGCAGTTTGATCGCGTAGCCGTCCTTGAATCAGTGGCTCTTTCTGATCGATCCAGGCTCGAGCGACTTTTGGGCTCCCGCGTCATCACTTTCGACGTCGCGATGACGAAGATCGAAACGCCGGAGGACATTGCCTTCATTCAAGAGGTGTCGCGCCTCATGAGCACGAACTCTATTCAAATTGAAGTCCTGAGTATTGTCGATCAGGAGATCTCATCCCGATTGAATTTACCGTTAGCCCAGCAACGTGCGCAGTCAGCTGTCGCGCAACTGGTTGCGGGTGGAGTGGCAAAAGATCGGATCGTTTCACTGACGATCAATCCTCAGAATGGAGCATACTATCCGGGCAGGCGGATTTATTTCCGTGTCGCTCCGGAGCTGACACGTAAATGAGTTTTGTCCAGAAAAAGGTCATGCTGCTCGGCGATATCGGCGTTGGAAAATCGTCCATAGCGAGGCGAATGGTATTCAATACCTTTGAGAGTACTTATAAAACGACCATTGGTGTTGATATTCATAGCTGTGACATCGACTTGGCCGACACGGAACAGGCTGACGGCCTTCGTCTTTCAATTTGGGACACCGATGGTGATTTCGGTGTTGGCATTTTCCAGACGGTCTATATTCGCGGTGCATCCGGTGCCTTGGTCGTTGCCGATGTGACCCGACCGCGTTCGCTGGAAAAACTACAAGGACTGGTTCAAGCTTTTCAGGAGCACTTGCCAGGTCGCCCTGTCGTGTCCGTTTTGAACAAGACCGATCTCATGACCGCAATGGATGTTGCGAATATTCAGGACCGGCTCGATCAACGCGGCGAGGGTGTATTTGCGACAAGCGCTTTGCGGGGCGAGGGCATCCGGGAGGCCTTCTCTGGCCTTGCCCGGTTCATAGTTCAGAGAGCCCTATGAGCACCTCAATTTCGGCGCGCACGATGGGCACGGGTGGACTGAGTGCCTGTTTTGGTCTCGCACACGTTGATGCCGACGGTACGATCTCGACGTTGGACGAGTTTTCCGCAGGCTGGTTGCCTCATTGCGGAGATAGTATCTTTTCGAGCCCGCTCTTCCTCGGTGCTGAACCCGATTTCGAAGCACTTTACGCTGGCGCTCAACAGGCGATCGTAATCGGCGGTGTGAAGATCAACACACTCGCCGAGCGGATTGATGTTCGGGTTCAATGGTTAGACCCCGTGCGGCGGTTTGAGATTGTCTCGATAGTGTCGAGTATCGAGCAGTCTTATTCATCAGTTGCGCTGCAGGCCGCACGGACCGCCCGCATTCTTGATGAGCAACTGGCGGAAAAAACGCGGATCATTGCTGAAAGCTCTCGGCTTTTCACGACATTGGTTAGACGCGTACCAGCTGCCCTTGCCATGCTCGACAATGGCCTTTGCTATCTTCACGCCTCCGATATGTGGCGCGAAACGATTGGCAGGGCGGATATCGGCTCCGAGTTAGCGCAAGACGTTCCTCGACTTGAGCGAAAAATCCGAGCCGCAATTGCGGATGAGGACATAAGCGAGACCTGGGAAGCGATCTCAGCGGTTCGAGGACCTGACGCACAGGAGCGTTGGTTTGCTTTTGGGCTTTGTCGATGGGTCGATGAGAATGGTGCTTATGGCGGCTATATCGCAGTTGCCACTGACCGAACGAAGGATATCGAAAAGCGCAAGTCGCTGCAGGTCGAGAACAAGGATCTCCGTCATCTATCCCTTGCAATTTCCCATGATTTACGCGCGCCGATCCGTCAAATCCAAGCGCTGAGCGAATTCTTGCACGAAGACTATCAAGAGAGTTTGCCCGCTGATGGACTCAGTTTGATTGAGCATATGCGCGCCTGTTCTGTCCGCTTGGAGCAAATGTTAGAGGGCCTACTCCAGCTTATGCGGCTGCCCTCATCACGTCGCAATCGGGATGTTGTTCCGCTTGCGGAATGCGCCAGTCTCGCCACCTCACATTTTCAAACCGACATTGATCGTTTGGGGTTCAAGATTGAGATCGGCGAGTTGCCGATCATCCGCGGGGACCGGCTTATGATGGAGATGTTCTTCCAGAACCTTATCCAGAACAGCCTCAAATATGCGCGCAACGCCAGCCCCACCTTTTCGGTGAGGGCCGTTCGCAACAAATCAGGAATTCGAGTTGTTATCGCCGACAATGGACCAGGGATTCCTGAAGCACAGCGTGGGCGCGCATTCCAGCTATTTGAACAATTGTCCCATCGCGGCGCTCAGGGCATCGGAGCAGGCTTGGCGCTCTGTAAGCATATTGCCGGCATTCACCAGTCGAGGTTATCCATCATTGATGGCGAGGGAAGCGGTCTAACCCTGGCGTTGGACATTCCAGGGTCGATCGAATTTTCGCACAAGATCAAGAAAACGGCTAAGCGGCCGATCACCTGACCTGAGACCCGGCGCTTCCTCCAGATTAGGCTAGAGAGGGGGCCATGCCGCGAGACCCGGGGACTGTCCGTGACATCACCGCCCCCTAGGGCCCCTCCCTAGCGCGGCGCGCGGGTCCATGCTAGGATAATAATCCGCGACACTTCGTTCTTGCACATCTTGCACGCTTTGCAAAAAAACTCGATTTTCAGGCGATGTGCATGTGCAAAATCCTTCCCCAAGGGAAGGTCGCGTTCCCGGTCTTACTCACTGAGCCGCTGATTGGGTTCCAAGGCGAGCGGCTGAGCCTTCTTCCCTCACCGGCCCCAAGCCTCGGTCCAGGCGCGGGCGGCGAGCGCGCCGGTCGTCTCGAGGATGGGGGTTGCCACCCCGACCCTGCGGCCAAGCTCAACCACGGCCTCAACGATGGCGCCGAGCTCAAGGCTGCGGCCCGCCTCCATGTCCTGGAGCATGGAGGTTTTGACCCCCTTCATGACCGGCGCAACCGTGAGCCTCGCCTCGACATCAAAGGGCGCGGTGACGCCTAAGGCTCTCGCGACGCTGATACATTCCAGCATGATGGCGCGGGCGACCGCCCTCGTCCCGGGGTCGCCCGCTATGCCGTCGATGGTCGCGCGGGTCAGCGCCGAAATCGGGTTATAGGAGGCGTTGCCGAGGAGCTTCTCCCAGACGGCGGCGCGGATGTCGGGGCTTGCCTCCGCGTCGATGCCTGCGGCCTTCAGATTGGCGACAAGGTCGGTAAGTCTTTGGCTCGGCGCCCCGAAAACCTCGCCCAAGATCAGGCGTTTGCGACCGTTCCAGTCGAAGCGGTTCACGTCTGGCCGGTTCGCGCCGATATAGACGACGCAGCCGAGGATTTGGGCGCTTGGAATGGCCTTGGCGATCACCCCGCCGGGGTCGACGGCGGTGAGGTCGCGCGCGCCGAAGCGGGCGTCGAGCCCGTCCAAATACCAGAAGGGAATGCCGTTCAGGAGCGGCACCACCAGGGTTTTGGGCCCGATCAGGGGCGTGACCAGGCTCAGGCCCGCCTGCCAGTCATGGGCCTTGAACCCGACGATAACCACGTCGTGGGGGCCGGCCGAACCGGGGTCTGAGGTGACCCGAACGGGGGTGTGGCGCGCGGTGCCGCCGGTTTCCAGAAAGAGCCCGTCAGCGGCGAGGCGGGCTGCGGTCGACGCCCGGGCAACGATGAGGGGATCGCGTCCGGCCGCCGCCAAATGCCAGGCGACCACGCCGCCGACCGCCCCTGCCCCGACAACCGCCACCCGCATGGTTACTCTCCCTTGTTCCCGCTGTCCCACCACTATCTTGCGCCGCACCATCACGCGAGTAGCGCCCTTTCGCGCATGCCAGGGCCGCATGATCAGCTCAAGGTCCGGTCAAGCCCGGCCTTTCCGGGTTCAATTCGCCTGAACCCCGGCGTATAGAGGGGGCCATCTGTTCGCCATCACGATTGAGGTCGCCCCATGAATGCGCCGCTCGCCGCCGCCTCCTACCAATTGTTCCCGCTCGGCAAGGATGAAACCCGCTATCGCAAGATTTCCGATGCCGGCGTGCGGGTGGAAACCGTGTTGGGGCAAGAGGTGATCGTGGTGGAACGCGAGGCGATCCGGCTCCTGTCGGAAACGGCCTTCATCGACATCAATCACCTGCTGCGGCCAAGCCACCTCACCCAGCTCGCGAGCATCTTGAAGGACCCGGAGGCGACGTCGAACGACAAATTCGTCGCCTATGACCTCCTGAAAAACGCCAATATCGCTGCGGGCGGCGTGCTTCCCATGTGCCAGGACACCGGCACCGCCATCATTATGGGCAAGAAGGGCCGCAGGGTCTGGACTGATGGTGATGACGAGGCCGCCATCGGCCAAGGCGTGCTTGACGCCTATGAGAAGAAGAACCTGCGCTACTCGCAGCTCGCGCCCCTCTCCATGTTCCAGGAGACCAATACCCGCAACAATCTGCCGGCTCAGATTGAGATCTATTCGGAGGGCGAGGACGCCTACAAATTCCTCTTCATCGCCAAGGGCGGCGGTTCGGCCAATAAGACCTTCCTCTATCAGGCACCGCCATCGATCCTAACCCATGACCGAATGCTCAAGTTCCTCCACGAGAAAATCTTGACGCTCGGCACGTCAGCCTGCCCGCCCTATCACCTGGCCATCGTGATCGGCGGCCTTTCGGCGGAGCAGACGCTGAAGACGGCAAAGCTCGCCTCCACTCATTATCTTGATGCCTTGCCGACCCAAGGATCTGAGCTTGCTCACGCCTTCCGCGATCTTGAGATGGAGAAGGAAGTCCACAAGATGACCCAGGCCATGGGGGTCGGCGCTCAATTCGGTGGCAAATATTTCTGCCACGACGTGCGCGTCATCCGCATGCCGCGTCATGGCGCTTCGCTCCCGATCGCGCTCGCCGTCTCCTGTTCGGCTGACCGTCAGGCCATGGGTAAGATCACCCGCGATGGCGTCTATATCGAGGAACTCGAGCACAACCCCGCCCGCTTCTTGCCGGAAGTTGAGGATGCAAGCCTTGGCGGCGCAGTGGTCAAGATCGACCTCACCAAGCCCATGAGCGAGATCCTCGCAACCCTCTCCTCGCATCCGATCAAGACGCGGCTGTCGCTGACCGGCCCCATGATCGTCGCCCGCGATTTGGCGCATGCGAAAATCCGCGAGCGGCTCGACCGCGGCGAACCCATGCCCGACTATATGAAGAACCACCCGGTTTATTATGCAGGCCCCGCCAAGACGCCGAAGGGCATGGCATCCGGGTCGTTTGGCCCCACGACCGCCGGACGCATGGACGGCTTCGTCGACCAGTTCCAGGCCGCCGGGGGGTCCATGGTGATGCTTGCGAAGGGCAACCGCTCACGGGAAGTGCGCGAAGCCTGCGCCAAACATGGCGGGTTCTATCTCGGCTCCATCGGCGGTCCAGCGGCGCGCTTGGCTCAGGACTGCATCAAGAAGGTCGAGGTCCTCGAATATGCCGAACTCGGCATGGAAGCCATTTGGCGGATTGAGGTTGAGGACTTCCCGGCCTTCATCGTGATCGACGACAAGGGCAATGACTTCTTCAAAGAGTTGAACCTCGGCTGAGCCCGGTCGCGCAACTCACGCCTGAAGCTGCTCTTTGACCTTGTCGATCAGCTGCTTCAGCGAGAAGGGTTTCGGCAGGAAGGCGAAGACCTCGCCTTCCGGCAGGTCCTTGGCAAAGGCGTCTTCCGCGTAGCCGGAAACGAAGATCACCTTCATGTCCGGATTGGTCTTCCGCAGCTCGCGAAGGAGCGTCGGCCCATTCATTTCCGGCATCACGACGTCAGAGACCACAAGGTCAATCCGCCCGCCGACCTCTTTGATCACTTCCAACGCTTCAACGCCTGAGGCTGCCTCAAGCACCGTATAGCCGCGCGAGGTCAGGATGCGGGAACCGGTCATGCGGACGCTTTCTTCATCCTCCACGAGCAAAATAATGCCATTGCCGGTATCGTCCCGAGAGGGCACGGGCGCGGGTGCCGATGGCGTGGTCGCCTTCAACGGAGCGGGAGCACCAGGCGTCGTCGGCGCGGGATCTGGTGAGATCACCTCAGGCTCGGCCGCCTCGTCATAACGCGGCAGCATGATCCGGAACGTCGTTCCTCGCCCTGACGCGGAATCGACGAAGACATAGCCACCGGACTGTTTGACGATACCGTAAACGGTGGAAAGCCCGAGGCCTGTCCCCTTGCCCACGTCTTTGGTTGAGAAGAAGGGATCGAAGATCTTGCCGATAATTTCAGGCGGAATGCCCGTGCCTGTATCAGTCACTTCGATCATCACATGATCAACCGAGGGCACCTGGGCTGCCTGATCCTTTACCTCGTAACGCTTCACTTCGCTTCCAAGCACGTTCGAGGTGCGAATAGTGAGCTTACCGCCGTCAGGCATGGCGTCGCGCGCATTAACCGCGAGGTTGAGGATGACCTGCTCCAACTGCGTCACATCCGCCTTAATTGGCCAGAGGTCACGCCCATGAACCACGTCGAGCGTCACCCGTTCACCCAACGAGCGCCGTAGCAACATGGACAGGTCGGACAGGACCTCGCCCAGTTGCACCACTTGGGGCCGTAGCGTCTGTTTGCGTGAGAAGGCCAAGAGCTGGCGAACAAGGCTCGCTGCACGATTGGCGTTCTGCTTGATCTGCATGATGTCGTTGAACGATGGATCCACCGGGCGGTGGTTCATCAACAAGAGGTCAGCGTGACCAATGATGGCTTGGAGGACATTGTTGAAGTCGTGGGCGACGCCGCCGGCGAGTTGTCCCACGGCATTCATCTTTTGCGACTGCGCAAATTGCTCCTGCAAGAGGTGCTGCTCGGTCGTCTCGACGAGATAAACGATCGCCACTTCGCCGGGATGGTCGGTATCGCCCACGGGTACCACGAAGAAGCGCCCGAAGCGCGTCTGATCGCCAACGAAGCTTGCTTCCACGGGCGCGGCATCCGCGCGGCCAGCAGCAGCATGGCGGATCGAATCCAACAGCGCGGCCCGCATAGGTTCACGCACGATGGCGAGGATCGAGCGCGCGTCCTCACCGGCATGGGCAAGTTCGCCGATGAGCTGGGCAAAGAGCGGGTTCGCTCGACCAACCGCACCGTCGCGATCAACTGTCGCAATCCCGAGCGGCGAATTGTTGAAGAAGCGCGCGAAGCGAACCTCGGCCGCACGCAGGCTATCGGCGCCATCACTGTCACGGGTCGTGCGGTTCAGAACCAAGGTCCGTGAGGCGCCAACCGTGCCGTCAGCAGCATAGGAGACCTTGTGGATCAGACGCACAGGCAGGGTCTGCCCACCGCGCTTGCGAAGATCGAGATCGAAGGCCTGGGTCTTCACCTCGCCGGGTGTTGGCGCCATGGTACCAATGAGCGAGGCGCCATCGCCAGCAACGATGCTCGTGAGCGACAGGCCGCCCGAGCCCACTTGCGCGAGATCATGATCAAGCCAGCCAGCCAGCGTGGCGTTCATATAGGTGATCTCGCCGCCAGGCTCCATGGAGAAAAAGCCCGCCGGTGCATGATCAAGGAAGTCGATCGCCTTCTGAAGGGTCTCAAACGCGGTCTCTGCGTTCTCGCGGTCGCGCGTGATATCGGCAATAGACCAAACGACGGCATTATCGACGCCCGGCGGGGGCCGCACACCGGGCTCCACCAAGGAGCGAACCCGCATCCGAAACCAGCGCGCCGTATCGCCCGTCGACTGACGGATTTCTTCCTGGTGGCGGCGGCCTTCGCGCGCGGCCTGCGACAGCCGATAGACCGCTTCGGCGATCTGCGGATCGCCAGTGAAGGCCCGTTCCACCGCCTTCACATCATCGCCGCCGGTAGCGCTGGTCAGTTCGAGATAGGCAGGATTGGCATAGATGACCCGGCCACCGGGCTCCGTCACCAAAGTCGGATCGGGTTGGCCATCCACTAGGGCCTTGGTGAAGTCGTTGCGGCTATCTTCGGTCGTGAATCGCATGATGCCGGCGGCATAGGCGAAGAGCGAGAAAACACCCGCAACCGAAAGTACCGACAAAAGACCGACCACGTAGGGGTAGGCGCGCTCACGCCCAAGCGCGAGAAAGAACAGGGCGGCACCAACCAAGACAAGGGCCACGAGCAAGACCATGGCTGTTGAGCCGGAGCGATCGGAACGGTCGACGGCGCGCTTTGAAGCCGCGACCGACCGCCCTGGTGCCATGGCTCGCACGGCCTTAGATTTTAGTCCTGCATCGACGCTCGACATTTCCAACCCGTATTAATTGCGGGGACGCACGAGGAGAATCCTCCATCCGAAGCGCCGGGTCTAGTGGTGACGGCTTGCGGCGAAACAGGCAAGGCCTTGCGCCGCGATTGCCACCGGCAAATAGGATCAGCGCCTGCCACCGTTGAGCTTCAGCACATAGCCGATCACTTCGGCCACGGCCTTGTAGTGCTCTTCCGGAATCGAGTCGTCGATGTCGATGGTGGCGTGGAGTGCACGCGCAAGCGGCGGGTTCTCAACAATCGGCACGTCATTGGCTTTGGCAACCTCGCGAATGCGAAGTGCCACGGCATCGACGCCCTTCGCGACACAGATTGGCGCGTTCATGCCGTTCTCATAGCGGAGCGCCACGGCAAAGTGGGTCGGGTTGGTGATGACGACCGTCGCCTTCGGCACGTTTGACATCATGCGCTTTTTCGCGCGCTCACGGCGCATTTGGCGCAGCTTCGCCTTGATCTCCGGGTTACCGTCGCTCTGTTTAAACTCCTCCTTCAGGTCCTGAAAGGACATGCGCTGGCGCGTGTACCAAGTCTGGTACTGGTAGAAAAAGTCGAGCGCCGCGAGGATCGTCAGGACGGCAACAACCGCGATCAGGATGGAGCTCAATAACACGCCGGTCTCGGGTAAGAGAGCCGCAACATCCATGCGCACCATCGTATCAACGAGAGAACGTTGCGGCAGAAGGATCGCCGTCATCACGATGCCAAGTAGCGTGATCTTGGCGAGGCCTTTGAGGAAGTTGACCAGCGCTTCCTTGCCAAACACCCGCTTGAAGCCCTGCATGGGCGAGATTTTCGACATTTTCGGCTTCAAGCTCTCGCCCGACAGCACAAGTCGATGCTGGATGAGATTGCCGGCAATGGCCGCAAGCACGAGGAAGAGGACGGGAATGCCGATCGCGCCAAGCATGACGTAGCCAAGCGAGACCGTGAGCATGGACAAGCTCGACCCCGTCACGGGGATTTGGTCGGCGTTTTCAATGAGATTACGGAGCGGCGCCACGAGGCTCGACATGGACGGGCCGGCCTGATTGATCACCAGGATCGTGGCGGTCAACAGCACGAACCATGAGACGACGTCTTGGCTCTTCGCAACGTCACCTTTCTTCAGCGCGTCATCGAGCTTTTTCTGCGTCGGGTCTTCTGTTTTCTGGTCCTTGTCGTCACCACCCTCAGCCACGTCTCACCTCCTATTGACCGCGAGCTCATTGAGCAGCGCTTCGAGGTGACCGGCGTAGTGGGCCATCATGACGCCCACGACGAGGAGGAGGATGAGAAAGCCGACCCCGATGGTGACGGGCATGCCGACGAAGAACACCTGCATTTGCGGCATTAGCTTGGAGAGGACGCCAAGACCGACATTGAAAACGATGGCGAAGACGAGAAACGGTGCCGAAAGCTGAATGGCCACGGCAAAAGAGCTCGACAACGCGCCGACCAGGAGCTTCGCCGCGTCTCCGGAACCCGGCAGATTACCTGGACGGATGATGGTGAAACTATCGGACACCGCGGCGATGGCAAGATGATGCAAGTCGGCGGCAAAGATCACCGCCAGACCGATAAGGGTGAGGAAATTACCGAGCGTTGCGCCCTGTTGGCCCTGCATCGGATCAACCTGGGTCGCAAAGGCGAGCCCGAGCGCGTTGGCGATCACAACGCCCGCTGTTTGCAGGGCCGCCACCGCAATGCGCGCCGCCATGCCAAGCGTGAACCCAACGGCCACTTCCATGAGCATAAGGAGCAGAACGCTGGCGGGGGACGCGAGATTGAGCGCGTAGAGCGGGCGATGCAGCGGATAAAGAATGAAGGTCAGCGCCAAGGCGATGGCGAGCCGGATGCGCATCGGCATCGCCCGTTCGCCCAGTCCCGGCATGAACGTCATCATCGTGCCGACCCGCGCAAACATCAGGGCGAAGATGATGATGACTTCCGGGCCAAACGGCAATGACAAAGAAAGCGCGCCTCCTGGCGCTTGTTCAAGTCGAGATCAGGCACATGACCTGATTCACCCGCCGGTCACCACCTTCGTCATGATGCGCGCCATGAAGCTGTTCATCACATCGCCCATGAAGGGCAAGGCCAGCAACATCGTGACAAAGATCGCCATGATCTTCGGCACGAAGACCAGCGTCTGCTCCTGGATCTGAGTGAGTGCTTGAACGAGCGAGATGATCACGCCGACCACGAGGCCGATGACCATCGGAGGCGCTGAAACCAAGATGATGGTGAGGATGCTATCGCGAGCGATATCAAGGATGTCGGCGGGGTTCATTAGATCTGCATCCTCATGATTTCTTCATAAGACTGGACGACGCGGTCGCGCACGGACACGAGGGTTTCGATTGCGACCTCGGTCTCGGCGACGGCGGTCACCACATCGATCAGATCGGCCCGACCGGCGGCGAGTGCCTGCGATTGGCGATCAGTGGCCTGAGTGGTTTGTCCCAAATGCTTCAAAGCGTTGGTCAGCACATCGCCGAAGGACGAGCGCCCGGCCGTCGCAGCGCCCCCTGCGGGATCGATGGGGTTGGCGAGCCTTTGGGCTGCGGCATAAGCATTGGCGGCAACAGAAGTGGTCGACATCGATCAAAGTCCTCAGACGCGTAGCAAGTCGATGGTGCGTTGGATCATGCGGCGGGTTGCGGTAACGACACCAACATTGGCCTCGTAAGCGCGCTGTGCCTCCCGCATATCCATGCTCTCAACGAGCGTGTTGACGTTGGGCACTTTGACATAGCCCCGCGCGTCCGCCGCGACGTGGCCGGGGTCGTAGCGCTGTTCGAAGGCGCCCTGCGCCTGCCGCACCGGCCCAAGCGAAACCGTGTTCGCCTGGGTCTCCGCGTCAAAGGCTGTGCGAAAGGTCGGAACCTTGCGCCGGTAGGGATCGCCGCCAGGTGTTTGAGCGGTCGAGTTCGCGTTGGCGAGGTTCTCCGCCACCACCTTCATGCGGCCGGACTGCGCTCTCATGCCGCTTGCGGCGATGCGAATGGAACGAAGAAAATCGAGAGACATGGCGGGACCCCTTCTTAGTTACCGCGACGGCCCATGGCCGTGCGCAGGAGCCCGAGGGAACGCTGATAGAGGCCCGTCACCGCTTGATAATCCATTTGGTTCTGGGCAACCTTCAACATTTCATCTTCAAGGTTGACGGAATTTGCATCCGGCGTGGTGACAACACCGGCATCGCGACGGACATCAAAGCGGGATACGCCCGTGCTTCCGCCAATATGCCGCTGATCGGTGACGACCGGCCCGCCCCCGCTAGCGCCACTTGCGCCACCTGCACCGCCCACCACTAGATCACTGAAGGTCGGCGCCCTTAAATCGCGCGCCCGATAACCGGGCGTCTCAGCATTTGCGACATTCTCCGCGAGCACCTTGGTGCGCTCCTGATGCCACCGCATTCGCGTGCGAAGCATATCGAAGAGGGGCAAATCGGCCGTCGTCATGATCAAGCCTCCGGGCGCTCACTGGGCAAAAGATGCCGCAAACATGGTTAATGGCCCGTTAATTTTTGTCCCGAAAGTCGACGCCTTGGTAACGAATGGTCGGACATTCTTAATGCCAGATCATAGGTTTAGCGGCATTGAAGCGCTGCCGCCCCCGCCGGATCGCCATTTTGTCTCAAGCGCGGTTGCGAGCGTCGTTAACCAATCGACGAAGACTCACTCGGCAAGGCTTGCCCCATTTGTTAACCTGAAGAATGAGTAAACGGCTGGAAAGGCTCCTTCCCGGAGCCCGCGTGGATCGGACAGCATGAACTTTCTTTCCCCAATCCTTGGTCCTAACGCGCCGCTGGCGGCGACCTTCATTGTCGCCTTCGCGGTGGTCCTGGTCCTCATCGGCCTCACCGCCTGGGTCTTTCGCTTGTTGCGCGGTCGAGGCCTTGGGATCGGATCTGGCGGCAGAGGACGCCAGCCTCGCCTCGCGGTCCTCGACTATGCCGATGTCGACGCTCGGCGAAAGCTCGTCCTGATCCGCCGCGACAATGTCGAGCACCTTCTGCTCCTCGGCGGCCCGACAGACGTCGTCGTCGAGACCGCAATCGTGCGCGGTATGCCGGTTCCTGCAACGGCACTTCGCGACATGCCGGCTGCAGCTGCCGAACTCTCAGCGATCGAGCCCAACACCCGTAAAACGCCCCGTGACGTTGCTCGTGAAGCTGCGGGCGAACCTGCAGTCATGGACGTTGAGAAGCCGGCGACGTTGCCGATTGAAGCTGCACCGCTTGCCGCGCCGCCGCGTGTCGCAGCTCCGGTCATGCCGAAGCCCGAGGTGAATGTCCCGCGCCCAGTGCCGCCCCGTTTTGAACCGCCGAAGGTCGAAGCCCCGCGCATCCCAAGCCCGACCACACGGCCGGAACCGCCCTCCTTTGCGCCGCCAATCTCGGCCTCGCCGAAGATTGACATCCCGCCGACTGTCCCGGCGCCTGAACCCGTCGTTGCGCCACGCGCGGCGCCGATGGCAGCGCCAGAGCCGGTGATCGAGGCCCCGGCTGCGGTATCTTCTGCCCCCACCGCTGAGCCGGCAGTTGTACCGCCAGCCCCGGCACCTGCGGCGCCGCCCAAAGTGGCCGCCCCCATTGTCCCGCCGGCCGCACCTCGACCCATGCCTCCGCGTCCGCCGGAGACGCGCCCCGCTGCCGGCGACGATGACATCACGAGCCGCTTAGAGGCCGTCCTCCGCAAGCCCATGACACCGCCATCGCTCTCGAGCCAACGTCCCGTCACCCCGCCGGCGCGGCCTTTGACGCCGCCCGTGGCCTCGACGCCGACGCCCGCAGCGCCTGTTTCGACTGAAGCCTCGGCAGTGACCGCAACTCCAGAACCGACCGCACCCATGCCACTGTCAGCCACCGACAAATCGGTGTTTGATAGCCTCGAAGAGGAAATGGCCGCCCTGCTCGGTCGTGGTCCAACGCCACCGAAGTCCTGATACCTAAAACATCAGGGACCTTGGTCGCGCGACGTTGCGCCACACAACGCCGAATCGTCTCCGCCTGATATGGTGCCGCTCGCGAATCGCGCGCGGACGACCATGGCTGACGCTCAACACATCCCTCCCCGACTTCGCCTAGCGCGGCTGAGCCTTGCGCCTGCCATCGCGCTCGGTCTTATTGCGGTTCTGTGGTTCGCCGAGGCTCGCGCGCAAGATATTTCCATCAATCTCGGCCAAGGCTCCGGCGTTACCGAACGTGTGCTGCAACTGATTGCGCTGATGACCGTCTTGTCGGTCGCGCCCTCAATCCTGATCATGGTGACGAGCTTCGTGCGCATTGCCGTGGTTCTGTCGTTGCTCCGCACCGCCATCGGTACGCAGACAGCACCACCCAATAGCGTCATCGTCGGGCTTTCCTTGTTTCTCACGGGCTTCGTCATGGCTCCGACCTTTCAGGCAAGCTATGAGGCCGGCGTCCGCCCCCTCCTCGACAACCAGATCGAGATGCAGCAGGCCTTTGAGCGTGGCGCGGGGCCGTTCCGCGAGTTCATGATCAAGCATGTTCGCGAGCGAGATCTGGCTCTGTTTCAGGAGCTTTCGCGCGAGCCGCCGCCAGCAACCCCGCAAGAGGTGTCACTGCGGGTGCTTGTCCCCGCATTCATGATCTCGGAACTGCGGCGCGCCTTCGAGATCGGCTTTTTGCTCTTCGTCCCATTCTTGGTGATCGACCTGGTGGTCGCATCAGTCCTGATGTCTATGGGCATGATGATGCTGCCACCGGTGGTCGTGTCCTTGCCGTTCAAGCTGATCTTTTTTGTGCTCGTTGACGGCTGGAACCTGGTAGCAGGCTCACTTGTCCGAAGTTTCGGACCTTGAATCAGAACTTTAAGTGGCGCCGCGTGCACTCGGGACGCTGGCATTAGGCGTAGCGCCCGGCGTTTCCGTCGGATAGCGCTCGCGATAGGATTTCAGGAACGACTGAAGCGTATCGAGATCGGCGATCGAACGGGCAATCTCGCGATATTCGACACCGCGGGTCTCAATAGGGGCGGTCAGAACGTCAAAGGACCGCGCGTCCGGCGTGCCCGACATAAGCGCCCGGAAGCGCGTCCGCAGCCGTTCCTGAGCGAGCGTGTCATCTGAAAGCGCATAGCCAATCGCCGAGCGCAGCACTTGGCGGCGCTCATCTTCCGACAGCGGCGAGCCATTCCGGCGCGTGCTCAACATGCGCTCAACGAGCTCCGAACTTTCCTTAAAACGCTGTGCGCTCCAGAGGATATCGGCTTTCGCTAAGTCGGATTCTTTCGATGTAACCTCACCCAAAAGCTCCAACGCCTGGTTCGGCATGTTATTATCGGCGAGTGCTCGCGCCTCAAGGAGATAGCGCTGTTGGCGCAGCTCTTCCGGCAAGTCCGCGATCCGCGTCGACCGCAAGGTCTGCATCGCCAACGAAGGCTTGCGATTCATAAGTTGGATGACGGCCAGGCGTGCTGCGACTTGCGCACGCGCGGCGCCCGTTAGCCGCCGTTCAACTTGATGCTGCAGTAGACTTGCCGCTTGATCAAGAAGGTCGACCGCCACCAATCGATCCGCCAAGCGACGGATCATCTCGTCACCCCGGCGTCCCGGCGGGGTCAGTTCTCGGAAATCGTAATAGAGCGCCAGCGCATCGACCGGGCTCATGGCATCCGCTTGGCCTGCGGTGAACAGATCTTCGAAGCGACGCGCAAGTTCGTCTTGGGCCGCGCGCACGCTTTCATCGCGCGGATAGGCCCGCATCGCGCCACGCAGCGTCGTGAATGCATCGCGGAATTTACCGTCATTGCCTTGGAGGCGCGCGAGAAGCGCTAGCGTCCGCGCCTCGGTCGCATCCCCACGCCAGCCAAGGCTCATGGTCGAGAGGGCCTCGATCGCATCCTTGATCGGGACTTCGCCAATCCGCTGGCGAAGCGCCAGTTGGCGCTGTTCGCCCTCAGCGCGAGTTATCAGGTCAGGCCCGTTGATAGCACGTGCATAGGATCGCAGCGCTTCTTTCGCCTGCCCTTCGGCCTCAGAAATTCGCCCGCGCAACAAGGCATGGGCCTGTTCATGATCCTCGGGGATACCAATCTCTTCGATCTCGGCGGCATGACGAAGCGCAACCGGAATTGCGCCGACCTCGAGGGCAGCGGTCGCCGCGGCCGAGAGGAGCTCCCGCGCCAAGGGCGGTGGCAAGTCTTGGCCAACGCCGCCCGCTTGCTCGAACGCCTCATGGGCATCACGAAACCGACCATCGACAGTCAACGCCAGCGCTCGCCACCGGGAAGCGTCAGGGGCAGCGCCGACGGCTGGATGCGAGAGGTCACGCAAAGCTTCGGTCGGGCGCCTGAGAAGCGCCTGAAGAATGCCGCGCAGCCCGTTCATGGATCCGTCTTCGGTCACACGCCGATCTTGGCGCATGATAAGATCGACGATGGCCTTAGCTTCTGGCCACCGCTGGCGGGCCATGTAGAACCGCACCAGAGCCAGCCGCGCCGCTGTCCGCTGGGTTTCGTGGACGGCCGCCGCGTGGGCGATCAGATCACTTTCGCGGGTCAGGAAAGGCGCGTTTTCGTCAACCGACCAAAGCTCCTGGTCGAAGTTCACGAGCCTGGCGCGCCGGCTCGTACGGGGCGCCGCCTGGCTCTGCGCTGACGTCTGGGTGACGGTTAAACCGCGCGGGCGGCCGATCGATACGGTTTCGGCGGCATAAGTCACCATCACGTCGTCAGCCAGCGGCTGAACAACAATCCCGTGGCTGCCACCCAGCAAAGCGAACTCAACGAAGTCCATTCCGCGCACGAAAGACCGTGCGGGGCCCATGCCGGTGACCACAACCAACTCATCGCCCGCCAGCGGATCAGTCAGCCGATGGATTGAACCCGCATCGGCAAAGGGTACGGCGACCGTTAATGCGCCGTCAGGTGTCCGCTGCCGAGAAAGAGTAAGCGGCCTCGGCGGCTCCAAGACGGTTTCGGCCAAAGTTACGATCCAGGCTGTGCCATCGCGGCTAGCGGAGGCGAGCCGCTGGCGGTCGAGCCCAAGACGAACAGCCGTGCCGGTATTCGACCTCGTCGCATCGACTGAACTGAAGATGCCAGCGCCATCGGACTGGAGCGAGGCAAGATCAATGGTCTCACCGGCATCAAACACGAGCCAAAGGGTATCGCCCCGTTGGAATACGGCCCCGGGGATATCGCGGTTGAATGGCGCGAGGATGCGGATCGTATCGCCGGCTTGCCTCACTTGAAGCGAAACGGGGCCCGAACGTGCAGGCGCAGCATTTGCGGCGGGAGCAGGCGCTGGGGCGGCGGCAGCCGCAGCCGGTGCCGGAGGTAAAGGTGGTGTGGCGCTCGGCGCAGGGGTTGGTTCCGCAGCACCCTCCGCGCCGGCGGGCGCCTCGGCACGCACGGCCGGCTGCGGAGCGCGCGCCGCCTCGGCGGGTGCTTCCACGATGGCCGGACGCGATTGAACGGGCGTGCGAGCCGGCGTTGTGGCAGGGGCAACCGGTGCGGCGGTCGCGGTACGAGACGGTGCTGCTTCAGCGCGACGTTGCGGCACCGGGACCGCTGCCGGCGCAACCGATGAGGCGCCTGGAAGCGACGTGACCCCCACATCGGAGGGCGGCGCCGATGCGCTAGCACTCGTGCTGCGCACGGGCTGATCGCTCTTGATGCTGACATCTACCACATAGGTATTGTCTTCGCGGAACGCCCTCACATCGGCCGATGCCGGCATGGCCAGATGGACTGCAAGGTCCTCGCTCGTCGTTTCCGCGAGGATGTCGGGGACGAAGATCGGCAAGCCGCCCTTAGCCTGGCGCAAGTCGGCGTTGAACGGCTTGTTGATCTTGATGGTCAATCGATCGCCGCGCCGATCAAGCGAGATATCAGCGGCTTCGGGGAGCGAAAAGACAAAGCGTGAGAAGGTCGGGTGGTTGCCGACCCTCACGGTCACGGGCGGCAGGAGCCGTGCGGTGCGCTGGACTTCCGCAAGCTTCGCGCGCCGCTCCGCATCGCGCGCCCGGCGCACCAAGTCTTCAACGATATCGCCGGGCAATCCCGGGGGCTGTCCGCGCCAAGATTCAGGCAGCAGATCGACGAGGACGCGCTCGCCGGCCTCCATCGTGTTGACCGTCAAGCGCTGAGACAACGCAAAGCGAATGGAAGCCCCGTCCGGATCGCGCCTGATCGCGGTGACATAGGCACCAAGCTGAACGCCCAACTGAGCGAGATCGATCTGCACCGGCTTGCGGAACGAGATGACCAAGACCCCGCCGGAGACCTTCGCCTCGGCGCCGACCACCTCAGGAAAGGAATAGATCATGCGCGCAAAGCCGCCGGCCGTTGAGGCGGCAACTTCGCCGGCAATGGGGCGTGGTGCGTCTTGAGCCTGCTGCGCGGGTTGAGCGCGCTGCGGTACCGCAGGCGGTTGGGCATTGGCGGGCGCCGGCGCCTGCGCGGCAGGTCGCTGCTGTGCCCATGCGGGAGGAGACGCCATCAGGCCGACGACGATGAGAGCACCCGCGCGCATCAGCCACGCTCGGGCACATCTTCCGCCACTTACGCCACCAGGACCTTGGGCCATGGACACAACGCCACTCACACAGAACAAGGCGCCAGCATCCTGCCGACGCAAACCCTACTGTGAACGATCGTGCTTAACGCCGGGTTTCGATTTCCAAACGCCGTATCAACGGGTCGGACGGCCTTCGATCTTAGGAAGCTCGTTGGTCGGAAGCTGGCGCGGATCGATCCCTGCCATGGGCTGACCCGGCCGCTTGGCAATCTCAACCGAGAGGCGGCGCGCGGGGTCAGCACCCATAGCAGCCATGATGTCGGCAAGTTTGGGAGGCTTCATCGCACGTGCGATTTCAATCAAGACGCTCAGTTCCAGCGTATCGAAGATACGGGCGGCATCACGCGCTCGCATGCTCTCATACATCGAGACAACGCCCTTGAAACGCCGCTCTTCCGCTTCTTCACGGCGGGTCTCCATGGCGGCAATCCGCGCCTCCAGATCCTTCAACTCGGTCGCGCGCTGTTCAATACGACGCTCGGCAGCACGAAGCAGGTTTTCGCGCATTTCAAGCTCGCGGCCCCGCTGCTCAATCTCCTGACGACGCTCTTGAAGGCGTTCAAGGATCGCGCGCTCGGCGCTGGAAACGGCAGGCGGCTGGGCCGGCGCCGAGGCTGCTGCAGGCGGCGGCGGAGCGGCTGGCGCGGCGGGAGCCGGAACCGAGCCGGTTGTCAGCGGGCCAGGATCGAGCGGATCGTTTTGCTCAAGGGCAGTTGGCAGCGGCCGGCTCGCTTGGGCGCTCGGCACCGTGGCCGGTTGAGCTAGGTCCTGAGCAACGGCAGGCCGTGTCCCCGTGGCCGGCATCGGGCCACCGATGATCCCGACAGCTTTAAGGGTGAGGAGTGAGCCAGCGGCAATCATCACCAGGGGAATGAGGCGGATCTCCGTCACGGCGGGTCTCCTCAGGCAGCCCGAGCTTGCCGACGGGCGGCAAAGGCGCTGGCGGCGGCAAGCATGGCGGAAGCAGAGGTCGAAGGCGGCACGATCGGATCGGCTTCAACCTCAATCGGTTCGGCTACCCGCGGCGGGACAGAAGCCGGCGCGGGCGCAGGCGCCGGTGTACGGGCGGCTTTGGTGATCTGCGACACTTTGGCCAAAACCTCTTCGCCGGCGGCAACTTCCCGCTCGATATCGGCGATAAAGCGCTCAGCGGTGCGCAGGCGATCCCCAAGCGTTGCGTCACATTCGCGAACGGTGACCTTCAACCCCTGGATCGCACGCTCGGCAATTTCAGTCACCGTCACGAGTTCGCCAATGGTCGCTTTGAGCGAATGCTCATCCGACTTCAATCGCGTCAATCGCTGGTTAAGCCGCCAGCAGAACATGATCGTCGCAATGAGGAGACCGGCAACCAACAGTTCCACAATCATTGAGATGGCAAATCCGCTCATGATGTCTCCGTCGCTCCCGTAGAGTTCTGCTCGAATTGAACAAGGGAGGTGCGTCCCCGCCGAAGCGGCTTCTGGACCCTCACCGCGATGCGGTCACCGACACGCCCCATTCGGCCTTCGGTCAGCGTCTGATCACCGCACCGCACTTTCACCAGCGCATCCGGCTTCATATCGAGCATCAAGGTATCGCCGACTTTCAAATTCATTAGGCGGCGGAGCGGCAAGGTTGCCTCATGCAGCACGGCCTCGACCTTGGTCTTCGCATTGAAAATCTCGGTGGCGAGATGGCCCTCCCAGACAGGATCGCGACCAAGCTTTTCACCGACGAAGGTCTGCATCAGACGATCGCGGATCGGCTCGATCGTCGCATAGGGCAGGAGAATTTCGATCGAGCCGCCGCGCTCTTCCATGTCGACGCGCAGGCGAACCAAGATTGCCGCATTGTTCGGGCGCGAGATCGCAGCAAATCGCGGATTGGTCTCAAGACGGTCGATCTTGAAGGTCACGGCCGAGATCGGCTTGAAGGCCGCTTCAGCATCCGCGAGCACGACCTCGACCATGCGCTTGACCAAGCTCATTTCGATGGTGGTGTAGGGGCGCCCTTCGACACGGATTGCACTCATGCCGCGCCGACCGCCGAGCAACACGTCGATGATCGAGTAAATCAGGCTCGAATCGATGGTCGCGATGCCGAAATTGTCCCATTCTTCGGCCTTGAAGATCGACAGGATCGCCGGCAGCGGGATCGAATTGAGATAGTCTGCGAAGCGCACGGCGTGGATGCGATCAAGCGACACTTCGACGTTGTCAGAGGTGAAGTTGCGCAGGCTGGTCGTGAGCAACCGCACGAGGCGATCGAACACGATGTCGAGCATCGGCAGGCGCTCATAGGCGACCATGGCCGAGTCGATGATGGCGCGGATGCCGCCATTATCGCTAAGTGACAGATCTTCGAGCGAGAAGCCGAGGAGATTGTCGATCTCATCCTGATTGAGGATGCGCTCGGCGCCGCCCTTGGAGGACCCGCCACCGGGCACTCCATCTTCGAGCATCGTCGACCATTCTTCGGCCATGGCCTCGGCGCCTGCGGTCGGAGCACCCTGCTCCTCGAGCGCCATGCCCCATTCGGCAGCCAATGCATCCTGATCGACATCGGTCGGCATTCGCGGCCTGCCTTACTGGACCAGAAGTTCGCGGAACAACACAGCATTGACGCGAGCGGGATGAACCGCTGCATTCACCCGCCGGGTCAACTCATCGCGCAGGCGATACATGCCGGCCGAGCCTTCAAGGTCAGCCGGCCGCATCTCGCGCAGGAACACCTGGAACGCATCAACAACGCGCGGCATGACCGGCTTGATCTGATCGGCAACCTTGTTGTCCGACACCTCAAGAGCTGCCTTGACGCGCAGATAGGCCGGGCGATCCTGGCCCGTGGAAAGGTTCACCGTCATATCCGGCAGATCAACGAAGGAGACGGGTTTTGCCGCTTCAACCTTCACGACGTTGGCCGCTTCCGGTTTCGGCTTGAGGAACATGAAATAAGCCCCGCCCCCGCCACCGCCGAGCAAGACGACTGCGGCGCCGATGATGATGAAGAGCTTCTTCTTGGACTTACCGCCCTCAGGAGCACCTTCTTCGGCGCCTTCCTGTTCGGCATCCTCTTTCGTTGGCTTTTTTGCCATAGCGCGGGCCCATCGGTTGGCGAGATGGGTGACCTAAGGTCAGGAAAATGACCGGAAGCGCGACCCCTCGCATCTCAGTCTTAATCCTGAGCCTCAATAGTTAACGTCGCGTTTACAATCGTGAACAAGCCGGCAAGATTTGCCGATTACAAGCTGCCGCTCGGCACCTGCGCCAGAGCGCCTAAGACCAACCTATCCCCCGTAACTCACTGATTTTGCTGACAGCGCCTCGTTGGCACGGTCTGTGCGATCTCTATTCCCGTGACCCGCCGATCGTTTGGGAGAACGAAACGCTGGCCACAACTGGGGAGCACCGGCCGATGTCGCTTTGGGAGAAGCGCCGCGTCCGGAAACTGGGATCGGTCCGATGGAGAATGTTGCTCTAATCGGTCTCTCGAATCAGGTCGCACTGCGTCGAGAGATGGACGTCATTGCCAACAACCTTGCCAACCTCAACACCACGGGGTTCAAGGCCGACAATGTCGTGTTCGAAGAGTTCATCAATCCGACTGCGCGGGACGCGACGTTCCAGCGCGGTAGAGATCGTCGCGTGTCCTTCGTCTGGGACCGCGCGACCACTCATAATCTCGCCCAAGGTGAGATTCAGCCCACCGGCAACGCCCTTGATGTCGCCATCGGCGGCTCGGGCATGTTCATGGTGCGCACGCCCGACGGAGATCGCTACACCCGCAACGGCTCGTTTGAGCTGAACGCGCAGAACCAGCTTGTCACCAAGCAAGGCTATCCGGTGTTAGGCGAAGGCGGCCCGATCACGCTGCTCGCCTCCGACACCAATTTGACCATCTCGAAGGATGGCACGATTGCCACCGCACAAGGCGTGCGCGGCAAGCTGCGGCTCGCAGAAGTCGCAAGCCTCAAAGATCTACGCAAAGAGGGCGAAAACCTTTTCTCGCTGGTCGGCGGCGCCCAAACGACCCCGGTCCGATTTCCCGACGTCCGCCAGAACTACCTAGAGCGCTCGAATGTTCGTCCGGTTGTCGAGCTCTCTCGCATGATCGAGGTCAACCGCGCCTACCAGTCGCTCTCGAGCATGATCGAAAAATACGACCAGCTGAGGCGCGAATCCATTCGCAGCCTTGGCGACGTGACCCGCTGACGGAGTAATCGACATGCGCGCCCTCCACACCGCCGCCACCGGCATGATGGCTCAAGAGCTGACGGTCGAAGTCATCTCCAACAACATCGCCAACATGCGCACCACTGGCTTCAAACGCCAGCGCGCGGAGTTCCAAGACCTTCTCTACGAGCACACGCGCCGGGTTGGCACCCAGAACTCGCAGGCCGGCAATATCCTGCCCGTCGGCATCTCGGTGGGTTCAGGCGTGAAGCCCGCGGCAACCTCGCGGATCATGAGCCAGGGCAATGTGCTGCCGACCGAGAAAGACTATGACCTCGCCATTCGCGGCGAGGGCTTCTTCCGCATTCAGACCCCCGACGGCCGCACGGCCTATACCCGCGCGGGCTCCTTTGAGCTGAACGCTGAGGGCCAAATGGTCACCGTCGACGGCTATCTCCTCGACCCGACTATCGTCATTCCGCAGAACGCCCAATCCGTAACGATCAACCCTCAAGGTGTGGTGCAGGCCCAAATTCCGAACCAAACGGCACCACAAACTGTCGGCACTATCCAGTTGTCCCGTTTCGTCAACAAGGCGGGCCTGGAATCCATCGGTGACAACCTGTTCTTGGAAACGCCGGCCTCCGGCCAGCCGCAAACAGCGACCCCCGGCACAGACGGTCTCGGCACGCTTCTGCAAAAGAACCTGGAACAGTCGAACGTCACGGCCGTCTCCGAGATCTCCGATCTGATCGCCGCCCAGCGCGCTTATGAGATGAATGCGCGCATCATCTCGGCGGCCGACCAGATGCTCCAGTCCACCGCTCAAGTGCTGCGTTGAGGCCTGCCATGATCACCTGGCTTTCAACCGCTCGTCTCGCCCTCACCCTCATCGGTACGCCTGGCATCGTCGTTCTCGCCGCTGTCGGGTTCCTCGCCGCAACGAGCCTTGGGCTGCAGGCGACAAGCGCGCTCCATGCCGCGTTTCGCTCCGCGCCCAAAGCCGAAGTCACCGTCATGCTCGATGTCGTGCGCAGCGAAATCGCACTGAGGGGGCGGCGATGATCCCCTCCCGCGCAGCCCTCATCACGGCCCTGGCGCTCTCGTCAGCGCCGGCTCTTGCCCAAACAGCCCCAACACTCCGCCCGGAAATCACGGTTGGCGCCGAACTCGTCCGCATCGGCGATGTCATCGACAATGCCGGCCGCTTCAGCGAAGTCGCGATCTTCCGTGCGCCCGACATGGGCACCACCGGCGCTGTGCCAGCCTGGCGCATCGTCGAACAGGCCGCACGCGCCGGCCTCTCCGGGATCGATACCCGCGGCCATTCTGAGGTGATCGTCACCCGCGACGCCCGCATCGTGCCGATGGTCGATATGGAAGAGCGGATCGCGACCTCGGTCGCCCGCACCATCGGTGTCACCGACGCCGCCCGTATCCAAGTCACCTTCGACCGGGAGGTGCGCCCGATCGCGGTAGAACCGACCGCTCGCGGTGACGTCCTGGTCTCGCGCCTCGTTCACGACCCCCGGTCCGGCCGTTTTGAGGCCTTCCTTGAGGTGGTTGGCTCGCCGAGCGCTCGCCGCACCGGCGGGGTCCGCGTCTCCGGCCAAGCGGTCGAGATGACCGAGTTCCTGGTGCTAGCCCGCTCGGTTGGCCGGGGCGAAGTGATCCGCGCCTCCGACCTCGTGCCGCAGCGCCGGGCCCGCAATGAGGCAGGCGGTCTTGCCGCCGACATCGTGGTTGCCCCCACCCAAGCCGTCGGCATGGCTCCGCGACGTCCTTTGAGCGAAGGCTCGGCCTTCCGGGCAGCGGATCTGATGCGGCCGGAAATCGTCGAGAAAAACGCCAATGTGCTCATCACCTTCGAGCTTCCGGGCCTCGCGCTAACCGCTCGCGGCCGCGCCATGGAGGCGGGCGCTGAGGGCGATGTGATCCAGGTCCAGAACATCCAGACCCGCAAAACCATGAACGGCGTGGTGACCGGCGCGAACCGCGTCGCGATCCAGGCAAGCCCGCGCCCAGTCGCCATCGTCAACACCCAATCAAACTCTGAAACCCGTTAAGGCACGTCAGGAACTCAACCATGCCCAAGAAACTGATCGTTCTGACCCTGTCCGCCGCAACGCTCGCCGGCTGCGGCGCGCCCGAGCGCCTCGCCAATATCGGCCGCGCCCCCGCCCTCTCGGCCATTGAGAACCCGCAGACCCAGGCTGGTTATCGGCCGGTCCAGATGCCGATGCCAGAACCCCAGCCGGTCGCATACAACCCCAATTCGCTCTGGCGGTCGGGCTCGCGCGCCTTCTTCCGCGATCAGCGCGCCCAGAGGGTCGGCGATATCTTGACGGTGAAGGTCCGCATCACC
>JBAWYY010000003.1:0-23571 GCA_037143285.1 Alphaproteobacteria bacterium
CGGCGCTTGCTCTCGCCCGCGGTAACCTGCCGGGCTCTCGCGTTCTCACTGCCCTTTTCATGTCGCCCTTGATGCTGCCGGCGATCCTCACAGGCCTATCGCTGTTTCAGCTCTATCTTCTCCTCGATATCGGCCGGCCGGTGTGGGGCTTGATAATGGGCCACACCTTGGTTGCGGTGCCCTATGTGCTGCGCACGACGCTGGCCGTGCTCCATAACTTCGACCGCAGGCTTGAAGAGGCGGCAGCAGCGCTCGGCGCCTCGCCTCTCCGGGTCTTTTTCGAGGTCACCTTGCCCTTGATCCGGCCGGGCGTCTTCGCGGGCGGCATCTTCGCCTTCATCGTGTCTTTCGACCAGTTTCCGATCTCGCTGTTCTTGGTGCCGCCCAAGGGTGAGACGCTACCGGTCGTGCTGTTCAACTACATGAAATTCGACCTCGATGGCGCGATTGCCGCGGCGTCGATGGTGTCAATCCTGATGGCCGTCACCGTTGTCATGCTGATTGAGAAGGTGATCGGACTGAAGGCCTATGTGAAACTTTAGCGACTATCGGACCCGCCGGGAGGCTTTGCCATGACCATGTCGACCATCCATCGCCGCACGTTTTTGAGCGGGGTCGCAGCCGCAGCGTCTGCGCTTGCCGCTCCCCATGTCGCCAATGCCCAGGCAGCGACCCTGAAGATCACCACTTGGGGCGGCAAGTGGGGCGAGATCATGAAGGCGGACTTGCTGCCGGCCTTTGAGCGCGAGTTCAAATGTACGGTCTCCGCCGATCAGGCCTTCCCGTTCCTGCCGAAACTGCAGGCGAGCCCGAAGAACAACCCGATCTATGACGTGCTTCATGCCAATTCCAACGAACAGTGGAAGGCCTTTGACGAGGGCATTGTCGGCGCCAAGCTCGATGTTAAGGACGTGCCGAACCTGAAGGACGTCTATCCCTATGCGATCTCGGATAAAATCGTCGGCGTCTCGATCTTCACCTCCGCCATTGGGCTCGGCTATCGGACCGATAAGGGCCTGACCCCGCCGACCTCCTGGAAGGATCTGGCCGATCCGAAACTCGCCGGCGCCCGCGGTGGCTATATCATTCCGGTGAACAGCCTTGGCCAAGCCCATCTCATGCTGCTCGGCAAGATTTACGGGCGCGGTTACAACGATCTTGATGCCGCCTATAAGGCGCTGGAGGCCCTCAAGCCCATCAAGCTCTTTGACTTCACCGGGCAGATGGAGCGCGCGATGCTCTCCGGCGAGGTCAATATGGGTGTGATCCATGACAGCGGCGTGCTGCGCTACGAGGGCACCAATCAGCCCGTTGAATTTGCGACCCCCTCGGAAGGCGTGCTGGCGCTCGAACAGGTGCTGAACCCGACACCCGGCTCCAAGGTCAAGGAATTGGCCCACGCCTATATCGACTACATGTTGCGCGAGGATGTGCAGAAGAAGCTCGCGGAGGCGGTCTGGTACTCGCCGTCCAACACCAAGGTGAAGCTCGACGCCAAATATGACGCCCGGCTGTTCAACACGCCGGAAAAGGTCGCCAAGCTCGTTCAGATGGACTGGAAATGGTACAACGACCGCAAGGATGACATTGACGCGCGGGTCGCGCGCATCCTGAGGGGCTGAGGTCTTGACCCTTTCGGCCGCGACCACACCGGCATCCATTGTCCTCACCAGCGTCAGCAAAAGCTACGACGGCCAAGTCAGGGCCGTCGATGCGGTGTCGGTGGACATTCGGCCCGGCGAGTTCTTCTCGCTGCTTGGGCCGTCCGGCTGTGGCAAGACCACGACCCTGCGGCTCATTGCGGGCTTTGAAACGGTCGATGATGGGCAAATTCGCGTTGGCGACCGCGATGTCACCGATGTCCCCGTGCACAAACGCGACATGGGCATGGTGTTCCAGAACTACGCGCTCTTTCCCCATCGCACTGTGCAGGAGAATGTCGGCTTCGGTCTGCGCATGCGCGGGGTCGCGGCAGGTGAGATCGCGGAACGGGTGAAGGCCGCGCTCGAGCTTGTTGCCCTCACCGGCTATGAGGCGCGCCGGCCGGGCGAATTGTCCGGCGGCCAGCAGCAGCGCGTGGCACTCGCCCGCGCCATCGTCATCCGCCCCGGCGTGCTCCTCTGTGACGAACCGCTCGGTGCGCTTGATCGCAAGCTCCGGCAACAGATGCAGTTCGAACTGAAGCAATTGCAGAAGGACCTGGGGGTCACGCTCGTCTTCGTCACCCATGATCAGGAAGAGGCGCTCGCCATGTCCGACCGGATCGCGGTGATGAATGCTGGGCGCATCGAACAGGTCGGTACGCCGAGCGAAATCTATGAACGGCCGCGCACCCGCTTCGTCGCTGATTTCATCGGTGAGATCAATATGCTGGACCAAGCGGGTGGCGCGACACTTGCCATCCGCCCCGAGCGTGTCGTCATCGGCGCGCCGGGCGGCAGCTTCGATGGGGTGATCGAAAGCGCCAACTACCTGGGTGGCCACACGCTCTATCGGATTGCCGCTCCGGATGGGCGCACCATGCTCGCAAAAGAAGCCCACGGCGGCGCGGACCGACGCCGCACGATCGGCGACGCCGTCGGTCTCACCTGGCATCCCGCTGACGCCGTCGCCTTGGAGGCTTGAACGATGAGCACCCTCACCATTGGGATCGCGACTATCGGCCAAGCGCCGCGCGATGACATCAAGGCGCTCTTTGCGGCCCATGCGGCAAGCGGGGCAAAACTGGTGCTGCGCGGCTGCTTGGATGGGCTGACGGACGCCGAAATCGAGGCCCGCCGTCCTTTGAGTGGCGCGGATACGCTCTATACGCGGCTGCGCGGCGACCACGACACCACCATCTCGAAAGCCCATGTGGTGGAGCGCGCCGCGGACACGCTGCAACGTCTGCGCGATGACGGCTGCGATGTCGTGGTCTTTGCTTGTACGGGTGACTTCCCGCCCGTTCCAGGCGACGCCGGCGTCTTATTCCCCTCCCGTGTTCTCAACGGGGTTGCGAGCGCCCTCCTCCCAAAGGGGCGCCTCGGCCTCCTTGTGCCGCTGCCTGAACAGGCCGAGAAACTGAAGGCGAAATGGGTGCGGCCCGGCCTCGATATCGTTGTGGAAGCCTTGAAACCAAGCGCGACCGATGCAGAGACAGAAGCTGCGGCCCTGCGGCTGGCGGCCCTCCAACCTGACATCGTCGCCATGGATTGCATGGGTTATTCGCCAGAGACCAAGGCCATCGTCAAAGCCGCAACCGGCGTGCCGACCATCCTCGCTATTACCGCCACGGGGCGCGTGATGGCCGAAATGATCTCTTGAGAAAGCCTGTTTGCCGATGACCACACTTCGCGATCTCACCCTGGACGATATTGAATCGCTCGCCGTGGGCGCCTGGATCCTTGGGACCGGCGGCGGCGGCAGTTCCTATCTCGGGCTTTTGAACATGCGCGCGCTCTATGCTGAGGGCCATCATGTCCAATTGATGGACCCCGCTGATCTCCTCGACGAGGACTGGGTTGCGGCCGTGTCGAACATGGGAGCGCCGCTGGTGGGCCAAGAGCGGCTGACCGATAGCCGGACCATCGCGCGAGCCGTTGGGCTCATGGAAGATCACACCGGCATCCGCTTTCGCGGCATCATGGCGCTCGAAATCGGCGGCGGAAACGGCATTCAGCCGCTGATGGCGGCTGCTCACCTCAAGCGCCCGGTTGTGGACGCTGACATGATGGGCCGCGCTTATCCGGAAGCGCAAATGACCTCCGTCGCGGTGGGTAATCTTCAGCCCTATCCGCTCTCCACGGTCGACTGCCGCGGCCTTGAATCGGTCGTCCAGAAGGTCCCGACTTGGAAGTGGATGGAGCGGGTGAGCCGCAAGATCTGCACGGAATATGGCTCGATCGCCTCCACCTGTAAGGCCCCGCGCACCGGTGCTGAAGTGAAACAATGGGGCATTCTCGGCACCACCACCAAGGCTATCACCATCGGCCATGCCGTGCGTGAGGCCCAGCGCCGTCACGATGACCCGATTGCCGCGATCCTCGCAGTCGAACCTGGCAAAATCCTCTATCGCGGCAAGGTCGTTGATGTGGAACGCCGTGCGACCGAGGGGTTCTTGCGCGGTCGGACACGGTTCGACGGCATGGACGATTGGCGCGGATCAACGCTGGAACTCGACTTCCAGAACGAGTGGATCGTCGCTCGCCAAGATGGCGAGGCCATCGCCATGTCGCCGGACCTCATTTGCGTCCTCGACAGCGTCTCTGGCGAGGCGGTCGGCACCGAGACGATCCGCTACGGGCAGCGCGTTACCGTCATCGCGCTGCATGCGCCGCCGGTGTTCTTGAGCCCCAAGGGTTTGACCCATGTGGGGCCGCGCGCCTTCGCCTATGACTTGGACTTCAAGAGCGTGTTCGCATCATGAGACGCATTGGCATTGATGTCGGCGGCACCAATACGGATGCCGTTCTGATCGAAGACGGGCGCGTGACAGGCGCCGTCAAAGCCCCGACTACCGAGGATGTCACCTCGGGCATTCTCGATGCGCTGGCGCGCCTCACCGCCACCGGCGTTGTCTCAGGCAAGCGCATTGATGGGGTCATGATCGGCACGACCCATTTCATCAATGCCGTAGTCCAGCGTCGGCATCTGTCGCGGGTTGCGGCGTTGCGTATTGGCCTGCCGTCTGGCGCCTCGTTGCCGCCGTTCTGTGATTGGCCGAGCGATCTAGCCGCGCTGGTGCGCGGCGGCGTCTGGATGGTCGAAGGCGGTCATGAATATGACGGCCGGCTGTTCATGCCACTAGACGTCGCGGCGATCACGGAGGCTGCCCGCGCGATGAAAGCGCAGGGACTAAAAGCGGTCGCGATCTCGTCGGTGTTCTCGCCGCTTGATCCGACCCATGAGCATCAGGCCGCAGCAATTGTCGCGGCCGAAAACCCCGGCGCGATCATCACCTGCTCGTCCGAGCTCGGCCGCATCGGTCTGCTTGAGCGCGAGAATGCTGGGCTTCTAAACGCGGCGCTCGCCGATCTTGCCCGCGAGACCATCGATGCCTTCGAACGTGCCATCCGCGATAGCCGCATCTCGGCACCGCTGTTCATCACGCAGAATGACGGCACGGTCGCCGAAGCAAGCCAGGCGATGAAACTGCCGGTCTATTCCTTCGCGTCGGGGGCCACCAATTCCATGCGCGGGGCGGCCTATCTCTCAGGGCTCGACGATGCCATGGTCGCCGATGTCGGCGGCACCACCACCGATATCGGCCAGTTGCGCCAGGGTTTCCCGCGCGAGGCCAATTCGGTTGTGCAAGTGGGCGGGGTGCGCACCCTCTTCCGCATGCCGGACCTTCTCTCCTTCGGGCTTGGCGGCGGCAGCCATGTGCGCCTCGACCCGCTCGGGATCGGCCCGGTCTCGACCGGCTATCGCCTCATGCGGGACGGCATCGCCTTTGGCGGTTCGCAATTGACGACGACCGATATCGCGGTTGCCGCCGGCGTGCTCTCGCTTGGCGATAAGGCCCGTGTCGCCCATCTCGATGAAGCGACCTGCACACGCGTCTTTGGCGAAGCGCGGCGCATGGTGGAAGAAGCCATCGACCGGATGAAGACGGAGGCCGGCGATGTACCGCTGATCGCGGTCGGCGGCGGCGCCTTTCTCATTCCCGACCAAGTCGAGGGCATCTCGAAAGTGGTGCGCGTTGCCAATGGCGATTGCGCCAATGCGGTGGGGGCTGCCATCGCCCAGGTGTCAGGCGAATGCGACCAGATCTTCCGGGACCTCACGCGCAACGCTGCTATTGAGTCCGCACAGACCATTGCAGCTGATCGAGCCGTGTCGGCCGGGGCAGACCGCAAGACCCTTAAGACCATCGAGACCGAGGACATGCCGATTGCCTACCTACCGGGAAACTCCTTGCGGGTGCGGGTGCGCGTCGTCGGCGATGTCGCGTCGGTCGCATGAACGGTGGTGGGGCCGCCCCCTCACCGCTCGCCGAGCCGGCAGATTGCACAAACGCCCAGTTCACTAAACAGCATGGCGCGATCTGAGCGCCATTGCGGCGACCTTAAGCGTCAAGCCATTCCGGGTGCGGAAGCTGCCGGTGGTTGGCCGATCGGCGTTGGCGGCGCACCAATCAGGACGCGACGACGCTGCTGAATGGCTCGGTGGGCATGATCATAGGATAAGCGCAGAATATC
Source organism: Alphaproteobacteria bacterium (assembly GCA_037143285.1). Lineage (GTDB taxonomy): Bacteria > Pseudomonadota > Alphaproteobacteria > Rhizobiales > Phreatobacteraceae > Phreatobacter. The sequence continues at coordinate 6,180 of JBAWYY010000003.1, forward strand.
GACCCCCTCATTCGAAAACTGTCCGTCCTGAAGTCCGACCAGAATTTCCTTCATCATGGCGTCAAGGTCACGTTCTGCGGCGTCAAGCCCATCAAGATCAGCCATGGTCGCCACCCTCTCGGTCAGCTCAAAAAGCCGCCGCACAGGCTCGCTTAAGTGCACGGGATGGGCGGCCCAAGCCCAGCGATAGAGCGCATAGAGGATTGACGCTGCAATGCCGAGGAGCGATGAGCCCACATAGATCATATCGCTGTAACGATCAAAAAAGGTCTTCACTTCGCCATTCACATAGTCCGCGACACCAGGATGAGCGATCACTACTTGGTCTTTTCCAAGCTCCGGCGCCTCAATGCGCGTTGCGAACTCGCGCGGCAGATCCAAATCTTCTTTGTTCTCGAACACGACGCGCGCAAGTTCTGTTGCGACAGCATTCGGTGTCCGACTAGTCACCACCAAGAGGTGATAAAGCGCAATGGTCTCAAAATCGGTAGGCGGCCATTTCGGCTGCGATGACACTGTGCCGGCCTCGATTGTTTCCGAATGCACGCCGGGCACACGCCGTTCCAAGAGCTTACCATCATCAACGCCGTGCACTTCGAGCAGACCCGGGCGCCGATCAAGACGTTCCAACTGACCTAAGGCTGACACGAGCGACATGGGGACTAAATGGACGGAGGCCTGGAAGTTCTGCGGTCCAATCAGGCGTTCATTGACCTGTGCGGGTGCGACAGTCTGAAGGGTGAATGACCCGGACGGGACCTGCATTGCATCCATCAGTCGCCGCACCAGCACTTCATTCTGGTTGTCGGTCCCGACGACTGCGACTTTCCGTCCGCGAAGCGAGGCAAGCGCTGCAAGTCTGGCGTTTCTCGAAGTCATCAAGAGCAGGACGTCGCGCTCCAGAACCGCAACTGTTCGTGCATTGGCGGGAAATTTGAGGTCGGTTCGGCCAATGGCGACATCGCTTTCCAGCCGCGCCAGGCGGGACAGTGCGGCCGCAGGGGCGTCAACAACGGAAATAGATAATCTGAGGGTACGGCTATTGGCGGCAAGCGCTTCGGCCAACTTTTGCGCGAAGCGATGCTGCACGCCGCCTTCTGGCGACACAACCATGCGCAAGACACGCGGCTTGTTCAGCCAAAAGGTTGTCGCAAGCGTGCCCCCGACAACGACCATCAAAGTGACGAAGATGGTGCCAAAGACACGCGCGAAGCGGGCTAAACGCGAACGGACCATCGAGATACCCAACTGAACAACAACACGTTTTTCAATACCACCAAATCAAACGAAATGAAAATTGCGGACAGGTGACACCCATCTCGCCTTGCTCGATCGACCGTGTTGGTCTTCTGACATTGTCCGGCGCGCGGGTCGATCGAGACACGGTTTTCTGGGATGCCAAGAGACCAACCCAAATCGTCTCACAGCAGACCTCGAGCTCAGCACGGCATAGGCGATGCCTCTTTGATGCCTATGGACAAAGAGCCGTGTGCGGCGGTCCTTGATTGTTTGCCTGCGGGTCGAGTGGGCGCTTCGGGTTAACCCCAAGAGCCGCGAAGCGAATTGGTTTTGGATCGATCCGCGGACAACAGCACCTTTCTGCTGACTTTGAGCCCGCCGGAGACTCGCGATTCAATGACGATGCCGATGCGGCGCTCCTTCAGCAAGCCGTTGATGTTACGAAGCGAAAGCGGAGTGCGTACAATCATCATCTCGGATAGACAGATCACCTGGAGCGATGTCTTTAAGTAGCGGAAGAAATGGCGACGGCTTATGCCATGTAGGCTAAGGGCACTTACTTATGTCGTAATCCAATTTTTCTTTGTTAGAGATCTTGAGAAGCTCAATACAATCGGCGATGATCTTGTGATCAGTCGGTTCCTTGTAACAGCCTGATTAGACGCCGGGCCTGAACCAAGCGCGGCACTCCTACACCACGTCTGGGGACATCGCCCTCAATACATTTGAATGATGCTGATACGAGGCACCTCGACGGGTAGCGAATGAGAGAAAAAGAGGAGGCTGTTTCATGCGTCGTGCCTTCTGTATCGCGGCCTTGTCGACTGTTTTGGCCGGCCTGTTCTGCTTGTCCCCAACGCCGTCTCTAGCCTGGGAACCGACCCGCCCCATTCAATTCGTCGTTCCGGCCGGAACGGGCGGCGGTGCTGACCAGATGGCCCGCGTCATCCAGGGCATCGTGTCGCGCCATAGCCTTTCGCGTCAGCCGATCGTGGTCGTCAACAAGGGCGGCGGCGCCGGTGCCGAAGGCTTCCTCGATGTCCAGGGCGCACGCGGGAACCCGCACACCATCGTCATTTCGCTGTCGAACCTATTCACGACGCCGCTTGCGACCGGCGTGCCATTTTCCTGGCGCAACCTAACGCCGGTGAAGATGCTCGCGCTCGATGAATTCGTGCTCTGGGTGCATGCCGAGAGCGGCATCACGACGGTTGCGCAGTTCATCGAACGCGCCCGCGCCGGTCGATTGACGATCGGGGGGACCGGCTCACGCCAGGAAGATCAGATCATCACCGTGGCCATGGAGCGGGCGATTGGGGCAAGCTTCACCTATGTGCCGTTCGGCGGAGGTGGGCAGGTTGCCACCCAGCTTGTCGGACGGCAGGTCGATGCCACCGTGAATAACCCGATCGAAGCGGTCTCCCACTGGCGGTCCGGCGCGCTACGGCCGCTTTGTGTCTTCGATGCGCGCCGATTGTTGCCGACAGACAAGATCACAGCGACCATGGCTTGGTCCGACATCCCGACCTGCCGAGAACAGGGGCTCGATGTTGAATATCTGATGCTCCGCGGCATCTTCATGCCGCCGGGCGTCAATCCGGCCCAAGTTCAGTTCTACGTCAATCTTTTCGAGCGCGTTTTCGTCCAGCCGGAATGGCGCGAGTTAATGCAAACCGGCGCCTTCAACACGACGACGCTGACCGGTCAGCCCTTCGTTGAATGGCTGACCCGGGAAGACGAGCGACATCGGCGCATCATGACCGAAGCGGGTTTTCTCGCAACGCAGAACCGCTGACGGGGGCATGCCATGGCGAACGATGGTGAAGGTGGCGACCGCGCCGTGTCCAGACGGCCGGTCGAGATCGTATTCGGTGGGCTCACGGGGCTAATCGGTGGTCTCGCGATAATCGATGCCTTGAGGCTAGGCATCGGTTGGGCGTCGGATGGTCCGCGCGCGGGCTTCTTCCCCTTCATTGTTGGCAGCATCCTGCTGGCCGTCAGTATTGCCAATATCGTTATTGCTCTCAGGCAAACGGGAACCTTTGCCAAGGTCCACGAACTGAAAATGGTCGCGAGCCTTGCCGTACCGGCAACGCTCTATGTGGGCGCCATCCCGTTCCTCGGAATTTTCGTGCCCTCGGCGCTCCTGCTGATCGGTTTCGTCCGGGTCCTCGGAGGCTATGGCTGGCTAACCGCACTGGCGATTGCGATCGGCTCGGTCGCTCTTGTCTTCGTGGTCTTCGAGTTCTGGTTCCTGATTTCACTGCCTAAGGGTCCAATCGAGACCCTTCTCGGCTTTTGATCGCGGAGGACATTGATGGCGGCGGACCTTTCCTCGCTGATGCATGGCTTTGCGGTCGCGCTTCAATGGCACAACCTCGCTTTCATGCTGCTCGGCCTCGTGCTTGGCGTCATTATCGGCGTGCTGCCGGGTCTAGGCGGGGCCAATGGCATTGCCATACTTTTGCCGCTGACCTTCTCGATGGAGCCGGTCTCAGCGATCATCATGCTCTCCTGCATCTATTGGGGAGCGCTGTTTGGCGGCGCGATTACCTCGATCCTGTTCAACATCCCGGGCGAGCCTTGGTCGGTCGCGACAACCTTCGACGGCTACCCGATGGCGCGCATGGGCAAAGCCGCGGAAGCTCTGACCACAGCCTTCACCGGCTCGTTCGTTGGTGCGCTGTTTGCGATCATCATCATTACGCTTGTGGCCCCGTCGGTTGCCAGTCTGGCGTTGCGCTTTGGGCCGCCTGAGCTATTCGCCGTCATGTTTCTCGCTTTTGCGGCCTTTGTCGGGATGGGCGGTGGATCGCCGCTGAAGACTGTCGCCGCCATGATGATCGGCTTCGTGCTGGCCGCCGTTGGTCTCGACACGATCACCGGGCAGCTACGTCTGACATTCGGGTCGACCGAGTTGATCCGCGGCTTTGACTTCCTTGTTGTGGTGATTGGGCTGTTCGGCTTGTCCGAAGTTTTCCTGTCGATCGAGGAGGGCCTCGCCTTTCGCGGCGGCAAGGCACGGATCACCTTGGCCGATGTCTGGCGCACCTGGAAGATCTTCGCCTCCCATTGGGCGTTGGCATTACGCTCCTGCGTGATCGGCTCGCTGATGGGAATCACGCCGGCGGGCGCAACGCCTGCCTCGTTTATGAGCTATGGCATTGCCAAGCGCACGTCTGCCGACGGCGACACATTCGGCAAGGGCAATATCAAGGGCGTCATCGCGCCTGAGACCGCTGCTCACGCTGCCGGCACCTCAGCCCTCCTGCCTATGCTAGCCCTCGGCATTCCTGGCTCGCCGACGGCAGCCGTCCTGCTCGGCGGGCTTATGATGTGGGGGCTTCAGCCGGGCCCCATGTTGTTCGTCGAGCAAAAGGACTTCGTGTGGGGCCTGATCGCCTCCATGTATGTGGGCAATGTCGTCGGCCTCTTCATCGTCCTGGCCTGTGTCCCGTGGTTTGCGGCGATCCTGCGCGTGCCCTTCGCAATCATTGCGGGGCTGATCCTGGTGCTCTGTGCTATCGGCGCATTTACCGTGAAAAATGCGGAGTTCGACATCATCACCATGTTGGTCTTCGGCATCGTCGGCTATGTCATGAAGAAGCTCGATTATCCGCTTGCGCCGCTGGTGCTTGCGGTCGTGCTCGGGGACCGCACGGAACAGGCATTCCGCCAGTCGCTGCTCCTCAGCCAAGGCGACCTGTCAATCTTCGCAACGCGGCCGATCACCGCCGGGCTCATGGCGGTCGCCTTTGCGGTGCTGTTCTTACCACGCGTGCGTCGGTTCCGTCAGCGCACGGCGTGAGTGGCCTCGTCCCAGCGGAGTTGCTGTTAGACAAACCAAACTCGTCCGACAACAAGGCCCCTGCCCCAGCTATGTTCAGGCAGCGCCAAGTCGACGCCCGCCGGCTAAGAGGATTGGCGCGGCGGTTGCTCGCGCTCGCTCATGGAGGTTTCGCGGACAACGGCGGGGTCCATTGTCCGGTCAAGGCTGCGGCGTGGTTTGCCGCAGCCGCAACACTGTTTGGCGACGGCGATGCCTTCATCGACGCCTTATCGCGTGTCCCATGCAACAGCCGAATTGCAGCTCCCCAGCGGGCTGGCCGAATTGACTTAGGCTTGGCGGCACCGTTCAATCCTACCGCCAACACTACCGTATTCACTGTCGATACAATGCCGATTTCGTTCGGCGTTTGTCCTTATCGACGGACGCCGCGGCTTCGAGGGACATCACCATGGTCACGGCTACCGCGAACGGTCTGAGCAAGATCACCGCACCGATCCTTGATGTGGATCCCTATAGCGACGCCTCGCTGACCGCGCCGTTTGCGATGTTTGATGCGGTCCGGGCGGCAGGACACGTCGCCTATCTCAGCATCTACGATGTCTACGTGATGGGCCGGCATGCGAGCATCTATCCGGCCCTGAAAGATTGGGAGACGTTCTCCTCGACCGGCGGTTCCGGCCTTGGCGATATCCGCAAGCCCGGCGCTTGGCGACCGGCAAGCCCGATCGTCGAGGTTGATCCGCCGCAGCACACCAAGGTGCGCTCGGCGCTCCAGCGCATCCTGTCACCGGCGCTGATCCGAGCCTGGCGCGAGGACTTCGAGCGCGAAGCCGACCGTCAGGTGGCGGCGCTGGTGGAGCAAGGGACATTCTGCGGCGTGCACGACCTCGCCGAGGCCTATGTGGCCACCACATTCCCCGATGCGCTCGGCCTGGCGAACTCACCGGAGCGACGCGATAATCTTTTCCTGCTCGGCGCACTGAATTTCGATGGCCAGGGACCGCGCAATGCGCGCTATGAGGAAACACAGCGGCGCGCCGACAGCATCCAAGACTGGTATCAGGCCATGATGCGTCGCGAGGCCATGGTGCCCGGCGGCTTCGGCGAGAAGATCTTCCAGGCGGCCGATGCCGGCGAAATCGAGCAGGAGGTCGCGCCGCTGCTGGTCCGATCGTTCCTGCGCGGCGGGCTCGATTCAACCACCAGCGCCATTTCTGCGGCGCTCTGGTATCTCGCCCGCGAGCCCGCCCAATGGGCGCTGCTGCGCGAGGACCCGAACCGAGCGCGCGGCGCGCTTGAGGAGGCGATGCGGCTAGAGACGCCGATCCAGAACGTCTGCCGTCAGACCATGCGGGATGTCGAGATCGAGGGTGTGACCGTGCCCTATGACAGCAAGATCCTCATGCTGCTCGGCTCGGCCAATCGCGATCCCGACCGCTGGGAGCGGCCAAATGACTTCGACCTCGGTCGGCAGTTGCTCGGCCATGTGGCACTCGGCCATGGCGTCCACATGTGCGTCGGTCAGATGGTCGCAAGGCTTGAGGGCGAGGCCGTGCTGAAGGCGCTAGCGCGCCGGGCTGCCAAGCTCGAGATCGCCGGCGAGACGACGCGGCGGCTCAACAACAATCTCCGCAGCCTCGCGACCCTGCCACTGCGCGTCACGGCCGCCTGACAGCGGCGCTGTCGACACCCTGACGAGGCTGTTCGCTAGTTGCATGGAAGCCATGACGTTTTCGGACAATGCCAAGTGCCGAATGTTGTTTGACACTGTCGGTCGCTGACGCCCAAACTATCACTATGATCGTACCGTTCGGCGATATGTTCCTGCTACCCAATAGGATCTGACAATGACGTTTTTCTCCCGCCGTCACATGCTGAGCATCCTTGGTGCGACCGTCGCGGCACCGCACATCGTCCGGGCGCAGGATACCGGCCCGATCAAGATCGGCGGCATGCTGCCGCTGTCGGGCGCGGCCAGCATTGAGGGACGCCAGATCATTCTGGGCCTACAATTCGCGGTCGAAGAATGGAATGCCCGCGGCGGCGTGCTCGGCCGCAAGATCGAACTGGTCATGGAAGACGACGAGAGCAATTCCACCAAGGGCGTGACGGCCGTGCGCCGCCTGATCGAGCGCGACAAGGTGCCCTTCATCGTCGGCACCTATGCCTCGGCCGTTGCCGCTGCGGCTTCCAAAGTGTCCGCCGAATACAAGGTGCCGATGCTTTCGGGCGGGTCGACGGGCGCTATCGCTACCGACCAGAATACTCCCGGCGACCCATGGTTCTTCCGCTCATGGCCGGACTCGAATGCCCAGGGCGAGGACACTGCCCGTGCCATCGTTGACAAGTTCAAGAAGACCAAGGTCGCGATCATTCACGACAATACCAATTACGGCGTAACGCTTGCCGAGCAGGTTACGCGGGTGGTGGCGAGCGTCGGCGGGTCCATCGTTTCCAAAGATAGCTATAATGCCGGGGAGCAGGATTTCTCGTCGATGTTGACCAAGCTGCGGACGCTGCGTCCGGAGGCGGTCTATATCGGCGGATGGGCCGGCGACGGTGCCAATATCGTCCGTCAGGCCGCCGAAGTTGGTCTGCGCACCCAGTTCGTCGGCTCGGGCTCGATGATCTCGGACGATTTCATTCGTCTCGCTGGTCCCGCCTGCGAGGGCTTCGCTGTCGCAAGCCTTTACGAGGCATCCACGCCCAATCCGGTCGGGCGGGCTTTTGGCGAGCGCTTTGCCAAGCGCCACAACCAGGATGCCAACACGTTCTCCTCTCTCGGCTTCGATTCCACCTCCATCGGCCTCGAGGCGCTGCGGCGCGTCGGCAAGCCGGATAGCCTCGAAATCCAGAAAATGATCAAGGGTGGGCTGAAGGACTTCCCGATCGTGCAAGGGCCGGCCGGAACCACAGCGGCCTTCGATGCCAAGGGCAGTGTCAACTTTCCGAACTTCATCGCGGTCATCCGCAACGGCAAGCGTCGACTTGACGCTTGATCGGCTGAAGCCCCGGCAATGGATCTGTTTCTGCAATACATTGCCAATGGCGTCGTGATTGGAAGCACCTATGTTCTGGTGGCTGTCGGTCTAACGCTCATTTTCGGCATTCTGGGGGTCGTGAACTTCGCCCATGGCGAGTTCTATATGCTCGGCGGCTATGCCGGGATCATGGCTGTCACAGTGCTCGGTCTGCCGGTCTTGCCGGCGATCGGGTTCGTGCTCGCCACATCAGCGATCGTGGGGGTCGCCGCGGAGGCGATCCTCCATAAGCCCATGAAGAACCGGGATGCGACAAGTTCGATCATCTCATCGTTCGGGCTGGCCGTGGCGTTGCAGAATGCGGCCCTGATCGCGTTCGGTCCCCAGCCCCAGCGGCTGCAGACCTCGTTTTCTACCATTCCTGTCGAGATCGGCCCGATCTTCCTGCCGCTGCAGCGATTGATGATCCCGATCATGATGGTCGTCTTGATCTCCGTTCTCTATGTCGTGCTGCGCTATACCTGGACCGGCCGAAGCCTACGCGCCATGGCGCAGCATCAGACGGTTGCCCGGCTTTGCGGTGTGCAGGTTGAGCGAGTAGCCGTGGTGACGTTCATGGTCGGCGCGGCCCTCGCCGGGGTCGCCGGCATGCTGATGTCGTCGGTGTTCCTGGTCTATCCAATCGTCGGCAACATGATTGCGCTTAAGGCCTTCACGGTGGTGATCCTGGGCGGCATGGGCAATGTCGCCGGGGCGGCTGTCGCCGGCCTCGTGCTCGGCATCGTTGAATCGCTAACGTCTGCCTATATCTCGAACTCCATGCGCGACGTGGTCGGCTTTATCGTCGTGATCCTGGTGCTGCTGTTCCGGCCCCAGGGCCTGTTCGGCAAAGCGGTCGACCGATCATGAGGAACATCAGTCTTTCGCTGGCCGGCATCCTGCTCCTTGCTCTGCTGCCGTTCGGCGTCGGTGGCTACGAGGTCAATGTGGCCATGGTCATTCTGTTCTACGTGATCCTGGCCGTCGGGCTTGATCTCGTCTCGGGCTATTGCGGGCAGTTCTCCTTCGCCACCGGGGCGTTCTATGGGCTCGGCGCCTATACCGCGGCAATCATGAACCGAGATCTTGGCACCTCGGTCTTCGTGAATCTGCCCGCGGGTGCGCTGGTTGCCGGTCTTTTCGGGCTGCTCCTCGGCATTCCCGCACTCCGGCTCAAGGGCCACTTTCTGGCTATCGTCACGATCGCCTTCCAGACCATCGTCTATCTCATCATCTCGCAATGGACCTCGTTCACGGGTGGCCAGGTCGGCCTGACCATGGCCAATGTCGGACCGGTGACGGTGTTCGGCGTGACGCTGTTCGAGATCGCCAGCCTCAGGGCCTATTACTGGCTGACATTGGTCATGACGGTGATCTGCGTCTTTGCGGCATGGCGGCTGGCCAATTCCAGGCTCGGCCGGGAATGGATCGCCATCCGCGACGACGAGACGCTGGCCGCAGCCGTCGGTCTCGACACGACGCGCGGCAAGCTCACCGCCTTCGTAGCCTCGGCGGCACTGGCCGGGATTGCCGGCGTGCTTACGGCCCATTCGCTCCGCGGCGTAACGCCGGACGACTTCACCATTTGGATCTCGGCGACGGTGGTGGCCATGATGGTGATCGGCGGGCGCGGCACCTTCATCGGACCGATCATCGGCGCCATCTTCCTGGTGCTGATGCCGGAATTCCTCGGCCGGTTCGCCGAGTACAAGATGCTGATCTACGGGATCCTGCTTGTGGTTGCGATCACAGTCATGCCCGAGGGGGTCGTAGGCCGACTGCGCCAGCGGAGCGCCCGATGAGTGCCGATCGCGGTGTTCCCATTCTCGAGGCGCGGGGCATCTCCAAGCGCTTCGGCGGGGTCGTTGCCGTCAATGATGTCAACCTCGCGGTCAACAAGGGTCAGATCGTCGGCCTGATCGGGCCTAATGGCTCGGGCAAGTCGACCATGGTCAATCTCGTCTCGGGGGAACTTAACGCGGACAAGGGTCAGTTTCTGTTCGAGGGCGCTGACATCACAGGCCTGCCGACCTATCGGCGCGCCCGGGCCGGCATGGCGCGGTCGTTCCAGCTGCTCCGCCTCTTCACGTCGCTGACGGTCGAGGACAACCTGCTACTTGCCAGCCACATGCGGATGAAGACCAGTATCGTGGGTTCAATCTTGGGGCGGGAGTCGGGTCTTGCCGAGGAACAGGCTGCGCGCCGCAAGGCCCGCGAGCTGCTCGCCTGGTTCGACTTGGAGGCTTTCGCCGACAAGCCGGCCTCCGATCTTTCGATAGGCCAGCAGCGCATGGTCGAGCTTGCCCGAGGCATGATGAGCGAGCCGACCCTGTTCGTTCTCGACGAGCCCGCGGCCGGCCTTTCCCCGCCCAATGTCGACAAACTCATCCTGCTGATCCGCCGCCTGCGCGACGAGTTCGGCATGAGCATTCTGCTGGTCGAGCATGTGATGCGCGTGGTCCGTGATCTCTGCGACCATGTCGTGGTGCTCGATTCCGGCGTCAAGATTGCCGAGGGCAAACCAGACGCCGTGGTGAAGGATCCGCTTGTGGTGGAGGCCTATATCGGTTCGGGATGGAAACGCCGTGCTCAGGGTTGAAAACCTCGTCGCCGGTTATGGCCGCACGCGCATCCTGCATGGGGTCAACCTTCATGTGCCCAAGGGGGGCCTTGTGGCGTTACTCGGCGGCAATGGCACGGGAAAGTCGACCACGCTCAAGGCCATCGTAGGGCTGGTGAAGCCCGAGGAAGGGCAAGTGGTCCTCGATGGTCAGCCCATCGACGCCGTATTGGCCGAGAACCGCGCCGCCATGGGGCTCTCGATGGTGCCGCAGGGCAAGGAGGTCTTCGCCGCGATGAGCGTCGAGGAGAATCTGCTCATGGGCGCCTATCATCGCCGCAAGGACCGGGCCGGTATCGCTGCCGACCTGGAAGGCGTCTATCAACGCTTCACGCGGCTGCGCGAGCGTCGCAAGGTCAATGCCGGCATGTTGTCTGGCGGCGAGCGACAAATGCTGTCGATCGGGCGGTCGCTAATGGCAAGGCCGACGATGCTATTGCTCGACGAGCCGTCGGCGGCGTTGGCGCCGCGCATTGTCGAGGAGATCGCCGAGGCGATCCTGGGCCTGCGCGAGCTTGGACTGACGCTCCTGCTGGTGGAGCAGAATGTCGGCATGGCGCTGGATATCTCCGACTACATCTATGTGATCCGCGGCGGCCGCATCGCTTATGAGCGGGCAGTCGGCGACGGCATCGCCATGGAAGAGCTCCAGGAATTCTATCTGGGAGGCAAGGATCATGAGTGACCGTTTCACGGGCAAGGTTGCGGCCGTCACCGGTGCTGCCGGGGCGCTAGGCCGGGCTACCGCCATATCGTTGGCGGCAGAGGGCGCCAGGGTCCTCCTGTTCGACCGCGACGAAGCCGGGCTGAAGGCAACCGCCGAGCACTGCCCAGGATCGATCATCGTCACCGGCAATGCGGCGTCCGCCGCTGATGTCGAGCGGGCATCAAAAGTGGCGCGCGAGCAACTGGGGCCGGTGGAACTCCTGGTCGTTGCCGCCGGGATGTTGGGTCCGTCGCGCATAGCCGTTGACGTGACCGAGGCGGAGTTCGACGAGGTTTTCGCGATCAACGTGAAGGGATCTTGGCTTGCCGCGAAATATTTCATCCCGCAGATGCGGGAGATCGGCCGCGGCTCGGTGGTGCTGTTTTCATCCACCGCTGGCATGGAGGGATCGCCAGTGCTCTCGGTTTATTCGGCGAGTAAGGGCGCGGTGACGCTGCTGACAAAGAGCCTGGCGCTCAACCATGCGACCGAGAACATTCGGGTCAATTGCGTTTGTCCGGGCACGATCGACAGTCCGATGAATGACCGCGCCATCGCCGAGGCTGGCGATGCGGCGGCGCAAGCGGCCCGCGCGGCGTTCCAAATGTCGAGACACCCGATGAACCGCTTCGGTAAGCCGCAGGAGGTGGCCAATTCCGTGCTGTTCCTGTTGAGTGACGCTGCCACCTACACAACCGGCGTGGCCCTCCCCGTCGACGGAGGCCGTCTTGCCTGATCAGACACGGTTTGCCGGCAAGGTTGCGATCGTCACGGGGGCGGCCCGCGGCATCGGCGAGGGCATTGCGCAGCGGTTTGCCGCCGACGGTGCCAAGGTGTTGCTGGTCGACGTCTTGCCGGAGGTGATGGAGACGGCAGCCCGCCTCGGTCAGGTCGGTCTGATCAAGAGCGTCACCGACCGCGATGCCGGCGAGACGATCGCTGAGGCGGCGCTCAGCGCGTTCGGGCGCATCGACTTTCGGATCAACAATGCCGGCATTGGCGGCTCGAAGCGTCTACTCGATTCCGACGATGCGCTGATCGACCGGTTCCTCGATACCAATCTCGGGTCGATGCTCAAGATCACCAGGGCCATCGTGCCGCATTTGCCGAAACCTGGCGGGCGGATCGTCAACCTGTCGTCGATCTTCGGCCTGACCGGCTATCCCGGCACGACCGCCTATGCGGTGGCGAAAGCTGGCGTTGCCCAGTTTACGCGCCAGCTTGCTGGCGAGTTGGCGCCTGATGGCATCCTCGTCAATGCTGTGGCCCCCGGGCTGATCGAGACGTCGATGACCACGGACCACCTACAGAAGCCGCTCTACAAGCGGCTTATGGTGGAGGGAACGCCTATCGAGCGTTTGGGACAGCCCGCCGACATCGCCGGACCCATTGCGTTCTTTTGTTCCAACGATGCCGCCTTCGTCACCGGCGTGGTCATGCCGGTGGATGGTGGATTCCTTGCCGCACGCCACGGCCGCATCTGACTGTCAGGAGATTACAATCATGCATGATATGAGCATCCGCTGGCCGAACGGCGCACGCTGCGCCGTCATGCTGACCTTCGACTTCGATGCCGAAACGCTTTGGACGTCGCGCGACCCCGACAATATCCATCGGCCCGGCGTGCTCAGCCAGGGTCGCTATGGCGCCAAGGTCGGCGTGCCGAAAATCCTCGACACGCTGCGCGATGAAGGCATCACGAGCACGTTCTTCGTGCCCGGCTGGACCGCCGAGAACCATACTGACCGGGTCGAAATGATCCTCAAGGATGGTCATGAGGTCGCCCATCACTCCTATTCGCACAAATGGGTCTCGGGCGATCCGGCAGCCGAGATCGAGGAAATGGAAAAGGGTCTTGAGGCCCTCAAGCGCACGGTCGGCGTCGTGCCGAAGGGCTATCGCTCGCCGGCGGGAGAGGTCTCGGTTGGCCTGTTCAAGCTGCTGCAAAAACACAATTTTCTCTACGATTCCTCGCTGATGGACGACATCAACCCCTATCGGCATGTCTTGCCGGACGGGTCAAAAGGGCCAATCGAGCTGCCCTGGCACTGGAGCCTGGACGACGCGCCGTTCACGCTGTTCTCGGCCAAGACGCCGCGGCCGATCTTCACCAATGAGCACATGCTGTCGGTCTACAAGGAAGAGTTCCGCGAGATCTACAAGTGGGGCGGTCTGTTCGACATGATCTTCCACCCGCAATTTGGTGGCAGGCCGAGCCGCATCGCGCTGATCCGCGAGTTGATCGCCTTCATCCGAACGTTTCCCGGCGTCTGGTTCGCCACCGGAACGGAGGTCGCGGAAGCCTGGTCGAAGGAATATGAGAAGACTTGACCGCGTGAGGCGCGCCTGAGGAGGCCGATATGCCGACACTTGAAGAGCGCGTCCAGCGGCTGGAGGATATTGAGGCGATCCGGCATCTCAAGGCGCGCTATGCCCGCTATGCCGACGAGAAATATACCGACGACCATCAAAGGAAGCCCCAGGCGGGACTTGATCGCCTGGCCGATCTACAAGCCGGCCTCTTCACCGAAGACGCGGTCTGGGATGCCGGCGAGCATTTCGGTGTGTGCAACGGCCGTGACGAGATCCACGCCTTTGTTCGCAAGGGGGCGTGGTCGTTCGCCATGCACTATTTCCTCAATCCGCAGATCGATATCCAAGGTGATCAAGCCACCGGGCGCTGGATGCTGTGGCAGGCCTGCACACTGGCGCAAGGCGAAACGCCCTGCTGGATGGCGGCGATCGAGGATGACGAGTACCGGCGCACGCCAAAGGGCTGGCTAATGAGCCGGATGACTTTCACGCTGAAGTTCATGACGCGCTTCGACGTGCCGTGGACGCAGGTGAAAAACCTACCGTTCCACCTGCAGACCCAAGGCTGAGGCCTGCCTCACACCACGCCGTTGATTTCGGAGCTTTTGCGCACCGGCCTATCAAAGCCATATCTTCGCGCGATGGGAATTTGACATGCTCACCGCCGAACACCCCCCGAACGAAGAGTGCCGTTATCCCACCGAAGTAGCCGGAACGGTGTCTTGATCTGCCTTTACATCGCGAGGGGGGATAAGTGCCTTGAGCCGGCTCAAGCCTGTTTCGGCCTCGTTTTCGATGTCGAATTGCCGTGCAAAGGTGAGAGCCGCTTCAGCGGGTTCCGCGCGCGAGAAGACGTAGCCTTGGACTTGTCGGCAGCCGGTCGCCGCGACAGCAGCAAGGTCCGCTTCGGTTTCGGCCCCCTCGGCGACAACCGTCATGCCAAGACCTCGGCCGAGCGCAACCATGCCCTCAAGCAGCTGTAGCCGACGCGAAGACGTGGCGACGCCATGAATGAAGACGCGGTCGATCTTGAGCTTATCGAAGGGCAACTGCGTCAGGTAGCCAAGCGAGGAGTAGCCGGTGCCGAAGTCGTCGAGCGCGAGTGTCACGCCAAGACGCTTGAGTGCCTCAAGCGCCTTGCGTACCCGACCCTCAGAGTGATCCGCGAACAGGCTCTCGGTGAGTTCAAGGCATAGCAAGCGTGGTGGCAGCTCCGTTTCTGCTAGAACGCGCGCGACATCAGCCTCGAGATCGCTCTGCCAGATCTGCGCGGCTGAGACGTTCACGGAGATCGGTCGCTCGGACTCTCCGGCGTCAAGCCAGCGCTTCGCGACCGACGCGCTCTCGCGCAGAATCCACAAGCCCACGTCACAGATGAGGCTTGAGCTCTCGGCGATGGGGATGAATTTCGCAGGTGGGACGTAGCCATGGACCGGATGGCGCCAGCGCATGAGCGTCTCGAAGCCGATGACCTTCCCGCGCACGAGGTCGACTTGAGGCTGGAAATGCGCCTCCAGCCCGCCGATGCCGCCAAGGGCCTGCCTGAGGTCTCTCGCCAGTGCGATCTTGGCTTGAGCGACCACATCCATGTCTGATTCAAAGACACAAAGGCGCCCCCGGCCTTCCTCCTTAGCGCGGTAGAGTGCGAGGTCAGCGTGCCGCATCAGCGTGTCAGGGTCGGCGCCGTGTTCCGGCGTCAAGACGACTCCGATCGAGGTGCTGACGAACACCTCGCCTCGTTCAAGGGAAACCGGCTCTGCAAAGGCCTTGATAATGCGCCGGCTCGTCTCTTCAGCATGGAGCGCTTCACAATCTCGCATGACGACGGCGAACTCGTCGCCCCCAAGGCGCGCCAGAAAGGCTTCGCCGCCGAGAGTTGCCGATAGAATGCCCGCTGTCTTGCGAAGGAGTTCGTCACCGGCGGCGTGGCCGAGGGTGTCGTTAACCTCCTTGAAGCGATCGAGGTCAAGGAGCAGAAGCGCTCCCTTCGACCCGCAGCGCACAAGGGCAGCCAAGCGCTCGGCCAACTCACGCTGGAAAAGGGCGCGGTTGGCAAGGCCTGTCAGGGGATCGTAGTAGGCGAGCGATTGTAACTGCTCCTCTGCGATGACTTGGCTCGTCACATTGGTCGAGGTCCCGCGATACCCTTTGAACTCGCCGTCCTTGCCGAAGATCGGATTGCCCGAGAGCCGGACGTAGTGGGTGCTGCCGTCAGGACCGCGCACGCCATAGACGAAGTTGCGGATCGGGCGGCGTTCGGCCATGGCGGCCGTGTAATCGCGTGCCAGGGCTTCGCGGGACGCCTCGATGACCGGGTGTTCCTCTCGGCGCAGGCCAAGCATTGCGTTGATCGCAAACACACCGTTCGTGTAATACGCCTGCGAAAGGGCGATAACGCGGTGTTCGCTATCCGTTTCCCATGTCCAATCCGTAGCGGTGGACAGGAAATCCTTGAGCTTGGCCTCGCTTTCAGCAAGCTGTTTTTGGGCGGTCCGCGCGTTGGTGACGTCCCGGTGCAGCGAGATCCAGCCGCCATCGTCGAGTTTGTTGATGTTGAAGGCAATGATGCGGTCTTGGGCAGTCCTCCACGAATCCTCGATCGATGGCTCAACGACAAGCCGGGCCAGAGCGCCTTTTGCCATATCTGCAATACCTGGATCGGTGAAGGTACCGATCCGGATCGCCTCCGCGATCACGTCCAGCAAAGGACTGCCCGGAGCGACCGCTTCCAGCGGAAGGCCATAGAGGTCGGCAAAGCGACGGTTGGCGACCAAGACGCGGTGTTCTGCATCGCAGATCACTAGGCCGTGGGCGAGGTTCTCGAGCGCCGCGAGGAAATGGGCGTTCTTTCGTGCGAGCGCCTCGGCGGAGGCTTCAAGTTCAGCAAAGAGCTGCTCGTTCTCCTCGACCATTAGCGAAATCGAGCGATCAACTCGCCGCCGGTCGCGTTCCATCTCGTCATAGGTCGCGCCGACCAGATCGGAAAGTTTCGCGAAGTTGCCGGCCGCATCGGACGAGGCCAGTGAGGCGATCTGCTTTTGCAGGAGACGATTCATTGGGGCGAGCTCCTGTCGCCGTCAGGCGGCTTCGCTGATCAGCGTTACGGTCATCGTCTGGTTGTGCAGCTCAACGCCTCTGTTCGCCGGGTGCGGTGCCAGTTCGCCATAGGAGTAGAAGCCAAACGTTGCTGCAGAGGGTCCGAGCTCTGAAACTGCAGCCTCGATCTCGTCTTCGGCGCGCTGCCCCATCAACAGCTTGCGGCCAATACAGCTGACCAAGATCGCAAGTTCCTGGCCGCCCGCGACTTTGGCTGAGCCACGGGCTTGGCTCGCCGCCTCCGCCGCTCCGGCGGCCAGTCGATCCATTGTGCCGCGCATCAGTTGGGCGACCCAGCCTTCCGGCATGTCGCCTGCGAAGGTCATTGTCCGAGCCTGCTGATCGACGGCGAGGACAGTCCGCACGAGGTCGATCTCCGGCCTTGCAGGATCGGAAACCTTCAACGGGTAGAGCAGCGCTGAGCCCGGCAGTGCGGCTGCCTCCGCCTCGCCGAGAGGTGCTGTCAGACAAACCAAAATAGTCTCAGAAAAAGCCCCTACCCCGGCACGGCTCAGGCAACGCCCAGCTGACGCCACTCAGCAAGAGCAGCAGTGCGTCGATCCTTGAATGTTTGTCTGCTGGTGAGTGAGCGTTCCTGGTTGAAGTGG
>JBAWYY010000004.1:0-23137 GCA_037143285.1 Alphaproteobacteria bacterium
ATGTCACCGTGAAGGGCTCATGGAACGGGCCTGGGCGGCTCCATCTCATTCCCCACGTGAATGCTCCGGTGGCGGATCTGCCGGTCCGCTCCATCGTCGGCGCGCACCACTTTATCGCGGACCTGACGCTCCCTTATGGCCGCGTGCTATTCGATTATCTCGCTTGAAGATATCGGGTGAGACAGTGTTGGGCGTACAGGTGTCGTGCCGCTCATGACCGTGGGGTAACATTTTTCTGAAGTTGTCTGGTTATGTCTGGACCCCCAGTGGGAAAAACGCGTATAGTCTTCTTTCAGGCTATCCGTGAGGGTCCCATGATTGGCAATCGTCTATCTCTCGGCGTTTTGAGCGCCTTGTTTGCGTCGGTGGCTTTGTCATCCGCGGTGCAGGCTCGCCCGCTCGAGGGCGACGAGATTCGCGAAAAGGTCGCGGGCAAACGGGTGTTCTTGGCTGTCCCCATGGGCGGTGAGTTCCCGCTTTATTACCAGACCTCTGGCCGCGTTGATGGCTCGGGTGAGGCGCAGGGCCTTGGACGGTTCCTAAAGCCCACCGATTCCGGGCGCTGGTGGATCACCGAGAACCGCCTCTGCCAGCAGTGGACCACGTGGTATGACGGCAAGCAGTTCTGCTTCCGCATCTCCCATCGGGGTGGTGATCGCATCGAATGGGTGCGGGATGACGGCTATTCCGGCACGGCTCGGATCGGCCGCTAAGGGCAAGCGACGCTAGGGCAGGCGGCTTCTTGCTGTTAAGTTCGGGGCAACCATGTTGATGCTTGCCCTTGCGCGCGGTCACGGTTTTGTCCCAATTTGCCCGCACAGAGGTCTATAAATATCGCGTGAGCTGGTCTCAATAAGCTGAAAAACAGCGTTGACCATCATTGCTTGGAGTGGGAATTCGAATGCAGGTTCAAGCGGTTGATGGCGCGGTGCTGCGCCTTGTTGGTGCGCGGCAACTTCGTCGAATCGCTTTGATTTCTGGCGTTGGTCTCATGCTCGGGGCCTGTGCCACCCAACCGCAATCGAGTTCGTCCTCCCGTCAAATCGCAACCGTTGATCCCCGCCTTGGCGTCACGGCGAGCCCCCGCGTGGTGGAAGACGGGCGTCCTATTCCTCGTGGCGGCGGCACCTATCGGGTTGGCCGTCCCTACACAGTCGCCGGTCGCCGATATGTTCCCTATGCCAAGCGGGAAGGTCATACCGAGACGGGCGTCGCGTCCTGGTATGGGCGTCAGTTCCATGGTCGCCTCACTGCCAATGGCGAAGTCTACAATATGCATGAGCTCTCGGCGGCCCATCGTACCATGCCCATGCCGAGCTATGCGCGCGTGACCAATCTGCGCAACGGCCATTCCATTGTGGTTCGCGTGAACGATCGCGGGCCTTTTCACGCCAATCGCGTGATCGACATTTCCAGCAAAGCTTCGCACCTCCTCGATTTCCGGGGCCATGGTTTGGCGCGGGTTCGCGTCGATTATCTCGGCCGCGCACCGATGGACGGGTCTGATGACCGGATGCTGCATGCGACTTTGCGCACCAATGGCGCACCGGCGCCGCTGCCTGGTGATAGCCCTGGCGTGATGGTGGCCTCCGCTTCGCCCGCCTTCGTACCGGACACCGGCCGCTCATCTGCGGCTGCTCCAGACCCGGTTCGCGCAGGGGCTGCCCCGGTGCCGCCGGAGCGTCCCTTCGATCTCGGCCTCGCCAATCGCAATGAGCGGCTGGTCACCACCGTGCAGACGGCTGCCGTAACGCCTTCCGTTGTTCAGGCGCCTGCACCCGTTGTGCCGGTAACGACCGTTGTGCGGTCAGCGCCGATTGCTGCAGCGCCTGCGCAGACGGCCGCTGCGCCGGTTCCTCCGACGCGGCCGGCATCCACTGTGGTGGCCGTTCCTGGTCGGGGTTTGGTTGGTCCCTCGGCTGTCTCCGCTTTCACTGAGACTGCCCGTCCGGCGGCTTCGACCTCCGCGGCCGTTGCGGCCATGCCGGCGCCAAGCCGCGCGTCCTTCGCCAATGGCGGCCTCTATTAAGCCAAAGCTTGCTTCGGCATTGATTTGACCCCTCCCAGCGCACTACATAGCAGGCGCGAGGGATGACTCATGCAATCGACGAGCGCACGGAAATTGGGGCTAGCGGCCGTGGCATTCGCCTGCGCTGTGATGCTGCCGTCGCTGCCCTCATTCGGACAGGAAGCTTTTCAGACCACGGTCCGTAACGCCGTCCTTTATGACGTCGGCTCTGAGACCATGCTGTTTGAGAAGGCGGCGGACGAACTGCAATCGCCGGCGAGCCTCGCCAAGCTGATGACCATGGCTGTGGTCTTTGAAGAATTGCAGCAGGGTCGGTTGTCGCTCGACCAAGAGATCGTTGTCAGTCAGGACGCCTGGCGGCGGGGAGGGGCCCCGTCCCGGACCTCGTCCATGTATGCGGCCGTCAACAGCCGGATCAAAGTTTCCGATCTGATCAAGGGGGCAGCGATCGTCTCGGGCAATGACGCCTCCATCGCGCTTGCCGAGGGCATATCGGGAAGCGAGGCGAATTTCGTTGAGCTGATGAATCGCCGCGCCCGCGAGCTTGGGCTGACACGCTCGGTGTTTCGCAACTCCACGGGCCTGCCGGATCCGGAGCAGCGGGCAACCGCCCGCGAACTCGCAAAGCTCACCGACAGCATCATTCGCAACTATCCCGACCGCTACGCGGTCTATTCAGAGCGCGAGTTTACCTGGGGCGGCATTCGCCAGCAGAACCGCAACCCGCTGCTTGGCACCTATCCCGGCGCTGATGGCTTAAAGACTGGATTCCTGGAGGAATCCGGCTTCAATCTCGTCGGCTCCGCCGTAAAAGATGGTCAAAGGCTCATCGTGGTCGTGATGGGGGCGAGATCGCTCCAAGAGCGGCTCAATGAAGCCCGTAAGCTCCTCGATTGGGGCTTCCGCAATTTCGAACTGCGGCAGGTCTTTGCCGAGAATGAAGTCTTGGGTGATGCCCGGGTCTATGGCGGTGCGGCCAGCACGGTTGCGGTCACCGCCGGCAAACCGATCCGCATCATGGTACCTCGCGGAACATCGGACCGGGTGACCGGTCAGGTTGTTTATCGCGGCCCGTTAAAGGCGCCGATCGCCAAGGGAACCGCCATTGGCCGGCTTCGGATCACGAGGGGCACGACGACCGCGGTCGAAATCCCTGTTTTCGCGGCGAATGATGTTGCGGTCGGCGGTTTGTCCCAGCGTGCCTTCCAGGCGGCGGGAGAAGCGATCACCGGCCTCGTGCGCTCCGGGTTCGCCCGGCCGTGAGTGATGCCTCCGTTCTTCCGCGAGGCCGCTTCATCACACTTGAAGGCGGCGAGGGGGCGGGAAAATCAACGCAGGTGCGCCGGCTTCAAGGCTTCTTAGCCGGCCGCGGCATTCGGACTGTTTTGACGCGCGAGCCGGGCGGGTCGCCAGGTGCAGAAATCTTGCGCCATGTCCTGCTGTCAGGCGGCGCGGAGCCCTTTGGCGCTGATGCTGAGGCCATGGTCTTCGCTGCTGCCCGCGGCGATCACCTGCGAGCGACCATTGTACCGGCGCTCAACCGGGGTGACTGGGTGATTTGTGATCGCTTTGCCGATTCCACTCGAGTCTATCAGGGCGTGGCAGGTGCGGTGGACGTGGCGCTGATCTCGGCGCTTGAACGGTTGACCGTTGGGGCCGACGCGCCGGATCTGACGCTGATCCTGGATCTGCCGCCGAAGATCGGGCTTGCCCGCGCTGCCGCCCGTAATGCCGCTGCCGCCGATCGTTTCGAACGACAAGACCTCGGCTTTCACACCAAGCTGCGAAAGGGTTTTCTGGCACTTGCCGCAGCGGAGCCGAAGCGTTGTGTTGTGATAGACGCGTCCGGTGACGCCGATCAGGTCGCTGGCCTGATTGAAGCGACGGTTGCCCAGCATTTTGCTCTGAGCAACGGGCGCGTTCCCGCATGACGGAAGAGAATGCGGCTGACCGTCTGGAGGATGCGCCACATCCCCGCGAGCGGGCGATCCTGATCGGCCATCACAGCGCCGAACAGGCGCTGCTTGATGCCTATCGCTCTGGCCGCATGCATCACGCCTGGATCATTGGTGGGCCTGAAGGGATTGGCAAAGCAACGCTTGCCTATCGCATGGCGCGCTTTGCGCTGGCTTTTCCTGATCCAACGCGTCTGGGCGAGATTAAGGATCTCTCGCTGAGCCCCGAACATCCCGCCTTTCGTCGGGTCCAAGCGGGGTCGTCGACTGATCTTCTGGTGCTGCGCCGCATTGCGGAGGTGGGCAAGGACCGCGTGCCGACCACCATTAGTGTGGATGCTGTCCGCAAAATCGTGCCGTTTTTCGGGTCGACAGCGGGCGAGGGGGGCTGGCGCATTTGCATCGTTGATGCCGCCGACGATCTTGGTCGCGAGGGCGCCAATGCGCTTTTGAAGCTCTTGGAAGAGCCGCCGCCGCGCTCGCTGTTTCTCATCGTGTCCCATATGCCTGGACGTCTGCTTGCAACCATCCGGTCGCGCTGCCGCATGCTAACGCTGTCGCCGCTGTCGGAAGCTGAGATCGTGGCGGGGCTTGCGAGCTTTCCCGATCTTGAGGTGAGCGACGAAGATGCTGCCGCGGCCGCGCGGCTCGCCGATGGCAGCCTGCGCCGGGCGCTTGAGCTTGTGGGGGGCGAGGATCTCGCCTGGAGTTCGGCCATCGATCAGGCCATCGATACCTTGCCTCAGGTCGACCCTGAGATGTTGCATGCGCTCGGTGACAAACTCGCGCGGCGCGACGACCGCGCCTTTGATCTCTTCCTGCGCCAAGTTCGCGATTACCTTTCGAGCGAGCTTGCGCGGGGCGCCAGTGCCGGCGCGCGCCACCTTGCACCGCTGGCTGAGGTATGGGAGAAGATTTCCAGTGCCGCGGCCGAGGTCCGCACCTACAATCTCGAACGCAAACCCTTCGTTTTCGAGGTCTTCGGGCTCCTTTCTGAGGCTCGCCGGCGCCAATCCTGAGCCTTTGTGCTCCTCACAGGTTGCCCGCACAGTCCATGGCGAAGCCGCGCTACTACCTCACCACGGCCATTTCCTATCCCAATGGCGCACCTCATATCGGCCATGCCTATGAGGTGATCGCAACCGATGCGCTTGCCCGCTTCATGCGGCTCGACGGTTATGATGTTCTCTTCCTCACGGGTACCGATGAGCACGGCCTGAAAATGGTGCAGACGGCGGCGCGCGAGGGCATGACGGCGCGCGAGCTTGCCGATCGTAATGCCGCGAAGTTCCGTGAGATGTCCGAGGTGCTCGGCATTTCCAACGATGATTTCATCCGGACCACTGAGCCGCGCCATTACACCGCATCCCAAGCGATCTGGGAGCGTATGGAAGCCGCTGGTGACATTTATCTCGGTGGTTATGAGGGGTGGTACTCCGTCCGCGACGAGGCCTTTTACAACGAGGATGAGACCTCCGTACGCGAGGACGGGGTGCGGGTGGGTCCTCAGGGCACGCCAGTGGAGTGGACGAAAGAAAAGACCTATTTTTTCCGCCTCTCGAAATATGCCGAGCCTTTGCTCGCCCACTACGAGAAACACCCTGACTTTGTCGGGCCGGACACGCGGTTCAACGAGGTCATCGCCTTCGTGAAGGGTGGTCTGACCGATCTCTCGGTGTCGCGCACCACCTTTGACTGGGGTGTGCCGGTGCCGGGCGCTGACGGCCATGTCATGTATGTCTGGGTGGACGCGCTTACCAACTATCTGACCGCCACGGGCTTCCCGGACGCGCAAGCGCCCCGCGCGGGCTTTTGGCCGGCTGATCTGCATGTGATCGGCAAGGATATCGTCCGATTCCATGCGGTCTATTGGCCGGCCTTTTTGATGTCGGCAGGCATTGCCTTGCCCAAGCGGGTCTATGGTCACGGCTTCCTGTTCAACAGGGGCGAGAAAATGTCGAAGTCGGTCGGCAATGTGGTCGATCCCTTCGCCATGGTGGAGGCCTATGGGCTCGATCCCGTGCGCTACTTCTTCTTGCGCGAGGTGTCCTTCGGCAATGACGGGTCCTATTCCCATGAGGCGATCGTCGCCCGCATGAATGCCGATCTCGCCAATGACATCGGCAATCTCGCGCAGCGCTCGCTGTCGATGATTGCGAAGAACCTGGACGGTGTCGTGCCGACGCCCGGCGCCTTGACTGCGGCTGATGAGGCGATCCTGGCGCAGGCCGCAGCGATGCTGGCGACCTCACGGGAGGCGATGGCCAGCCAGCAGATCCACCGCTACGCGGAGACGGTCTGGACGGTGGTTGCCGAAGCCAATCGGTACTTCACAGCTCAGGAGCCGTGGGTTCTCCGCAAGACCGATATGGCGCGCATGGGCACGGTGCTGTGGGTGACCGCTGAGGTGATCCGCCAGATCGCGATCCTCGCCCAGCCGGTGATGCCGACGAGTGCGGGCAAGCTCTTGGACCTTCTGGCACAGGCACCCGACGCGCGCGACTTTGCAGCGCTTACGATGCCGCTTGTCGCCGGCACGGTCTTGCCGGCGCCCACGCCAGTCTTCCCGCGCTATGTCGAGCCCGTTGAGGAGACACCGGCCTGATGTGGGTCGACAGCCATTGCCACCTGGACTTTCCGGATTTTACCGACCGTGAGGCAGTGATCGCGCGCGCGCGGGAGGCTGGCGTCGGCACCATGGTGACGATCAACACGCGCGTGCGCCGCTTTGGCGAGATCAGAGCCATTGCGGAAGCCCATGACGGTATCTGGTGTTCGGTCGGGACCCACCCGCACAACGCCCATGAAGAGCTTGATGTAACGGCCGCCGAACTTGTGGCCCACGCGGCCCACCCCAAGGTGGTTGCGATCGGCGAAGCAGGTCTTGATCATCACTACGACAAGTCACCGCGAGAGGCCCAGCAGCAGGGCTTTCGCACCCATATTGCGGCGGCGCGCGAGAGCGGATTGCCGCTAGTCATCCATGCCCGCGAGGCCGATCCTGAGGTGGAAGCGATCCTACGCGATGAGATGGCACGGGGACGCTTCCAAGCGGTGCTCCACTGTTTCACAGCATCCGAGCAGCTCGCCATGGCCGGCATTGAGCTTGGCCTCTATGTGTCGTTTTCGGGGATCGCGACCTATAAGAGCGCGCCGGACCTGCGTCGGATCGCGGCCCTTTTGCCGCTTGATCGCATCCTGATCGAAACCGATGCGCCCTATCTCGCGCCGGGCAAATTTCGCGGCAAACGCAATGAGCCATCCTATGTTGTCGAGACCGGTCATGTGATTGCCGAGGCTCGTGGGATGAGCCCTGAGGCCATGGCGGCCGCAACGACCGACAATTTCTTTCGCCTGTTTTCAAAGGCTGATCGCCGCGCCCATCAGGCCCCGGAGATCGGTGCGGCATGAGCCGGACGGTCTACACGATCCTCGGCTGTGGCTCATCTGGCGGAGTGCCGCGTGTAGGGCAGGGATGGGGCGCCTGCGATCCCTCAAATCCACGCAACCGGCGAACACGCTGCGCCTTCCTCGTTGAGCGTCACGGGCCAAATGGGGTGACCCGGGTGCTTGTGGATGCAGGTCCCGATCTGAGAGCGCAACTGCTTCAGGCCGAGGTGACCCATCTCGATGGCATCGTGATTACCCATGATCACGCGGACCACACCCACGGCCTCGACGATCTCCGGCCTCTTGCGCTTCATCAGCGCCGGCGCCTCGATGTCTATGCGGATGAGACCACGCGCAAGACCTTAATGACACGCTTCGGCTATTGCTTTGAAGCGCCTGTCGGTAGCGCTTATCCGCCAATCCTCACGTTGCACGGGATTACCGCCGGCGAGCTTTTCACCATTACCGGCGCCGGCGGTCCGGTGGCTATAAAGCCGTTCCGAGTGTGGCACGGACGAGACTATATGTCGCTCGGAATGCGCTTTAACAATATCATCTATTGCCCTGATATTAGTCGGACAATAGCGGAATTTGAAGAAAGTTTCGAGGGTTGCGAAGTCCTTGTGATCGATGCGCTTCGGGACGCCCCGCATCCGACCCATTTCACTGTGGCTGACGCATTAAAGGTCGTTGAGCGCTATCGGCCGAGGAAGGCCATTCTCACCAATCTTCATACGGATTTGGATTTCGACGCTTTGAGCGGCCGACTGCCAGCCCATGTCGAAGCGGCTTATGACGGGCTGCGCTTTAGCGTCGATCATGACAAGTGAAGCGCGAGCCGTTAGCTGAGAGTATGATTGAAGAGAGCGATATAAGAGATTGATGTCGTATGTAAATGAGTGGATCAAATTGTGTGAATATGCCATCTATGGCAAGTTCAATATATTCCATAATATGTCTTATGCGAATTGCGCATGTGCGCGATGACCCGTTGCTCTGAGCCGTTGCAGGCTCCCCTCAGCACTCCGCGCGAACGATATGGTCGCAGGCCTCGAGCACTCCGTTCAGCCCGCAAACTGCAATGGGCCGATGTCAGTTTCCTGGGCAAGGTTGTAGCCCATGGAAAAGCTCTCAGTGGCGAACCGTGCGACACGATAGCTCTCGCTCCAGTCGGTCTCTGGGAGCCCAGCCTTCCGCTTTAGGCCCCGAACGAAATCGGCTGGCTGCGGCAGGCTCGACCAGACACTGGGTAAGAACAGGCCGCTCGTTCGGCCGTCAGTCAGGGTTGCGCCATCGATGCCGGGACGCAGCATTGCAATGAGATCCGCCTCCCCGCCAACGGCCAATGGGCGCGAGCGCGACAGGATCGATATGCCGATCTCGATCTCCGTCAGTTCCGCTTCGGTCAGGGGTTGGAACCTCGGATCGCTTGCAGCGGCCTTCACCGTGTTGATGATGACATCGGCGATGAGAGGTCGGTGGGCCGCAAGCGAACCGATACAGCCTCGGAGGCGTTCTTTGTGCTTCAACGTCACGAAGACCGCACGTGTCGCTGTCAGTGTGGTCGGTAGCGGGCTTCGCGTGGTCACCACGGGCACCACTGCGCCATTGCGGGCGGCGCCTTTTAGCGCGCGCGCGGCGGCTGCGAGAAGCAGCGCGCGATGAGGTTCAGGCGTCGTTGCGGTATCGGCATCGTCAAACGCAAAGGCGCCGTAGCCGACCACGCGGGCGTCCTCGCCCGACACCGCTTTTGACGTTGCGAAATCGAGACCTGTCGCGCGCAGGTTCTGACTGATCGCCACCTCAAGCGCTCCCTTGAGCACGCGATGACCGCAGGCATGGGCGGCGGTTAAAGGCGCGCCATTGAGCGTTTCGATGAAACGACGGGTCTCAGCGTCTTTGGCTTGTGCGGCAGTCTCATCCAGAAAATGCGAGAGGTCGGAGGACAGAACAATCGCCGTTTCCGGTCCACCCCAGAGCCTTTCGAGGACGGTCTGAACGAGACGCGGCTCCGCATCGCCGACTAGAACGGGCACGATTGTCGCGTGCGGGAAACGGATCTGTGCAGCAAGCAACGGTAGTTCGATGGAGTGCTCCCCTTCGAAGGCTGCCGACCGCCAGGAGAGGCCAGGTACGCCTGCAAGCGACTTGGTCGCCTCGTGGTCGACAGCGCTGATTAAGAGCGGCGTCCTCAGCGCGTTCGCTGGGTTAAGAGCAAGCCCCTGAAAGGCCTGCCGGTGCGCCGGGCCGACGATGACGATGCGCTTGACGGCGGGGTTCAGCGCGCTGAGCGCCGTGATGGCGAGGCGTCCGGAATAGACGAGGCCCGCATGGGGGGCCACCACCATCTTCGCTCCCTTCACCGCCGGCTCGATAGCGCGATGGGTTTCGCGAACGAGAAGGGACGCGAGCTCTTGGGGGTTGGCGGGATAGAACTTCCCGGCCACCTGCGCTGGCCAAGGGCCGTGGCCGTCCCATGCAGATTTTTGGCTCGCTAAGGGCGCTGCGTCACTCGCTTGGGGCATGGTGGGGAGAAGTCGCTCTGATTCGACGGTTTGAAGGTGATCGCCGCGACAGACTTATCATGGTCATGGTAACCAAAAGGCTTGCGGCCCCTTCCCCGCCTTTGATGTGTCTTCTCCCGCAATGTGAGTCTTTCGTGACGGCGCAGTTCGAACCATCCGACGATATCGCCATGCTGCTTGCTGTCATGGCGCGCCTGCGCACGCCGGACCTTGGCTGTCCCTGGGATCTCGAACAGACTTTCGAGACGATCGCGCCCTATACGATCGAGGAGGCCTATGAGGTCGCCGATGCCATCGCGCGCGGTGATCTCATGGATGTGCGGGATGAGCTGGGTGATCTTCTGCTCCAAGTGGTGTTTCACGCTCGGATGGCAGAGGAAAAGGGCGTCTTCGCCTTTGGTGATGTGGTTCGGGCCATCACCTCAAAGCTCATTCGGCGTCATCCTCACGTCTTCGGCGACATGGGGCGCGTGCCGGTCGAAACGGTCAACGGGCTTTGGGCGTCCATCAAGGCGGAAGAGAAACGGCTTCGCGCGCTTGAGCGTGGCGAGCACAAGGGCCCACAAGGGGCGCTGGCAAACGTGCCAATGGCCGCCCCTGCCCTCACGCGCGCGCTGAAATTGCAGGCGGCCGCGTCAAAGGTTGGCTTTGATTGGAACGATGCCCGTGCCGTTCTCGATAAGGTGCGCGAGGAAGCCGCTGAGATCGTTGAAGCTGAGGCGAAGAGCGCACCCAAAGAGGCGATTGAGGGCGAGATCGGCGATCTCATGTTCGCGCTGGTGAACCTCGCCCGTCACATGGATGTGGACCCTGAGAAGGCGCTAGACCGCACCAATGACAAGTTCGTGCGTCGTTTCTCGGCGATTGAGAACGCGCTCGCAGCCGAAGGGCGAACGGCCTCAGATGCGAGCTTGGATGAGATGGAAGCGCTGTGGGTCGCGGCCAAAATGGCTGAACGGTCCACGCCTCAAGCCGATTGAGAGGGCTCCAAGCGGCGCATCAGTTGCTCGCGTTTCGCGGGGCTCACGCGCAGGTCTAGCTTAGTGTCGCCTGTTTCGGTCGCCTCCCGGCTCTCGACTTCCGTGTTCGCGTGGATCCAGGCGAGTGTCTTGCCATCGGTCGCCGGCACGGTAACGGTCAGGCGCTCGTGGGAGGTCGCGAGCCTCGCTTCAATCTCGGCGAGCAGGGTCGGTAGCCCCTCGCGGCTAACTGCTGAGACGAGGCACGGCCTCACCTCCTCATCCCGGCGTTCGGCCCGATTGGCAATCTCAGCACGAGCATCGGCGTCGAGGAGATCGATCTTGTTCCAGACTTCGATGGCGCGGGCCGGGCTGTCGCTGACAACACCGAGCTCTTTCAGGATCGACGCCACATCGTCTGCCTGGGCTTCGCTGTCCTCATGCGCGATATCGCGGACATGCAGGATGACGTCGGCCTCAAGCACCTCTTCGAGTGTCGCGCGGAAGGCTGCGACCAGCATGGTGGGGAGTTCGGAAATGAAGCCAACGGTGTCGGAGAGGATCGCCGTGCCGCCGCGCGGGAGTTTCAACTGCCTGAGTGTTGGGTCAAGGGTCGCAAAGAGCATGTCCTCGGCCAGCACATCGCCACGCGTCAGCGCATTGAACAGCGAGGACTTGCCGGCATTGGTGTAGCCGACGAGGGCAACGATCGGATAGGGCACGCGCTTGCGCCCTGCCCTATGAAGTCGCCTCGTTTGCTTCACATGGGCCAGTTCGCGCTCGATCTTAGAGATGCGCTCTTGGATCATGCGCCGGTCGGCTTCGATCTGGGTCTCGCCGGGGCCACCGAGGAAGCCGAAGCCGCCGCGCTGGCGTTCCAAATGGGTCCAGGAGCGGACGAGCCGGCTCTTCTGATAGGTGAGATGGGCGAGTTCGACCTGCAGCACGCCCTCTTTGGTGCGGGCGCGCGATCCGAAGATTTCGAGGATCAGGCCGGTGCGATCGACCACCTTGGCCGACCAGGCCTTTTCGAGATTGCGCTGCTGGACCGGCGACAGCGCGGCATCGACAAAGACGAGGCCGCAGTCGAAAGCCGCAATCAGGCCGGCGATCTCCTCCACCTTGCCCTTGCCGATGAGGGTTGAGGGCCGTGGGGCTGCGAGTGACACCATCACCGACTCGGCAACGGTTAAGTCGATGGCTGCGGCAAGGCCGATGGCTTCCTCGCGCTTGGCACTGTTGGACCGGGCGGAGATCACCTCGCCGTCCTTCATGGGCGCGCGGCGCGAGCGCACGGGGACGACCACAAGCACGCGCGTTGGCTCGCCACGGGGCGCCTCACCGGAGCCTGTCGTCATCGAAACGATATCGGGGCGCTTAATGACCACTCTCACCTCAATGCCGGGCGAGGCCAGACAGGATGTGCGAGCTCATCACTTTGGCGGGTCAAGCCTTGTCGCCGTCGTCCGGCTGCTCGAACAATTGGACGGGCGCACCGGGCATGATGGTCGAGATCGCGTGCTTATAGACCAATTGGGAATGGCCATCGCGGCGCAGCAAAACGCAGAAATTGTCGAACCAGGTGACGACACCCTGAAGTTTCACGCCGTTCACCAGGAAGATTGTCAGCGGCACCTTCTGCTTGCGTACGTGGTTCAGGAATGTGTCCTGAAGGTTCTGCGATCGGTCCGCCATGGCATGCATCCAATTCTTAGAGGCAGCGAAAAACTTGCCGCCGAGGTATGCGGTTCAGCCGAGCCGAACCGCTCTTCGTTCTTGATCATCCATTAGATGACAATTCTATGCTGCTTCGCAAGGTCGTGAAGTTCCGCTGCGACGAAAGGCTGCATGTCACAGCGCTAAGGGCGCATGTTCCGCGACCTCATGGAACTTGGCGCGCAGCGCGGTCGCGACAAGACCGGGCGCGCCATTGCCGACGGTCTTGCCGTCGATGGAGGTGACCGGCATCACAATGGTTGAGGCGGCCGTCACGAAGGCCTCCCGCGCCTCAAGGGCCTCCGCGACTGTGAAAGCGCGCTCTTCAATTTTGAGGCCCTCGCGAGCGGCCAATTCCAGCACAACGGTGCGGGTAATGCCTTTGAGGATGCCGAAATCGGCGGGTCGCGTCACCAAGGCACCGTCACGGGTGATGATCCAGGCATTGGTGGACGAGCCCTCAGTGACAAAGCCCTTCTCATCGACGAACAGGGTTTCATAGGCGCCGGCTTGGCGGGCATCTTGTTTCGCAATGCAATTGGGCAGGAGGCCAACGGTTTTGATATCGACCCGCTCCCAGCGATTGTCGGGCCGGGTGATCACCGCAACGCCCTTGGCGGCCATGGTCTCGCCGCGACGCGGATCGACCGAGCGCGCGGTGATGACGAGTGCCGGCGGCGTGCCGGGTTTTGGGAAAGCATGGTCGCGGCGCGCCACACCCCGCGTCACCTGCATATAGACCAAGCCGTCGCGCACGCGATTGCGCCGAATGGTCTCGCGCAATACGGCGCCGAGCGGACGCCGCGCCATCGGCATGTCGATTTTGAGCTCAGACAGCGAGCGCTCAAGACGGTCGAGGTGGCGGCGTTCATCAATCATAGCGCCCGAGCGCACCTCGCAGACCTCATAGACGCCATCGGCGAATTGATAGCCACGGTCCTCAATGTGCACAGCGGCATCCCCGTGGGGGACATAACGACCGTTCACATAGGCAATGCGCGACATAGACGTCTCCTGAAGTCTGAAAGTCACTCTCGCCGCAGGAGCCCGAGGATTAGGGCACAGGCGGCAATCGATTCGATGCGTCCGACAATCATGCCCAACACGAGGGCAAACTTGGCATGGGCAGGCCATGTGGCGAAAGAGGGCCAAGCGCTCGCGCCTGGAAAACCTGCATCGTGAATTTGACCGACATTGGACAGCGCGCCGATACCAGCAAGATAGGCCGCCTCAAAGCTTCCGGCATGGGGCGCGATGATGAGCATCAGCACCGAAAAAATCAGAAGATGCAGCATGACTGCAGCGGCAATCGCTTTCATCGCGCGAGGACCCGCCGGGGCGCCTGCAATGGTTGGGCGGTGGACAATGTTGGGGTAGATCGCGGTTGAAAGCTCGCGGCCGGCTTCGGTTGCCATGGCGCCGGCACGGTAGATGGTGATCCCGCCCGCTGCCGACATGGCGGCTCCCCCAACGAAAACGACGAGAGCCACAACGGCTGCCGGGATCAGGGCGATACTATCAACCGCGATCGGCGTGCCTGTCGTCGATACCAGCGCAGCGGCGGAAAAGACGCCGTATCGCAGAGATTGCAAGAGATCGGAGCCTCCAGCCACGAGACCGGCACCGGCATAGAGAAGTGCGAGAGCGCCCAGCACACCACCCAATATGATGGCTTCGAAATGGCCGAAAGCCTGCCGAATGCGGCCACTCATCGCGAGCTTGAGCCAAACGGGGCTGGTGCACGTCACGATCATGGTGAGCGCGATGACCCATTCGGCTGCCGGATTCTCATAGGCCGAAAAGACCCCGCCGCGCGGCAAAAGACCGCCGGTCGATACCGTGCCGAGCGCGATGATCAGCGCATCGAAGGCGGGAATGCCGCAAATGAGGATCGCCACCAAACAGATCAGCGTGAGCCCGCCATAGATAGGGCCAAACTCAGCCAGCGACGCCCGAAAACGAGCACCATCATCAACGCCGCCGTGGTCAAGCGCACGGATGGGGCGGGCGGGCAAGCCGCCGATGCCCTGGGGGCCAAGAATGACGATTGCGAAGAGAATGACGAGCCCTGCCCCAATCCATTGAAGGATGCCGACCCAAAGAACGAGGCTTTGGGGCCATGTTTCAATGGGCGCGCCGAAGACCACGCCCGAGGCTGTGAGCGCGCTCACCGCATCGAATAGGGCATCAAGCGGCGTACCGGGTCGAAGTGCGATGATCGGGAGCGCGCCAAGGATAGGGAAAATCAGCCAAGCAAGGACGACGAGAGCAAGCTCATCGCGGCGCGACAAGACCGCTTGTTGATTGCGAACAATGATCCCGGCGGCGCCGCAGACGAAGGCAAGGATCGTGAAAGCCGCAACAAGCCTGAGAGCGCCTGGCTCGCCTCGGATGAGGGCCGACAACACGACGGGCGCAAGCGCGAGCGGAAACACCACGGCGATTTGAGAGAGAAGCTTGGCGATGCCGGCCATGGGCGCGTCAGAAGAATTCGAGACTGACGCGGAAGAGTTGCTCGACCCGCTTCACCTTGTCGCGCAGGGCAAAGACGACCACGCGATCGCGCGCGCGGATTTCGACGCTGCCGCTCGGAATAATCATCACCCCTTGTCGGATGATAGCGCCGATGCGGACGCCATCAGGCAAGTCGAGCAGGCGCAATGGCTTGCCGACGAGGGGGGATGTTTCCAGCGCTTCCGCTTCAATGGCCTCTGCCCTCCCCTCAAGCAGCGAATGAACCCTTCGAATTCGTCCACGCCGAACATGCTGTAGGACCCGCGAGACCGTGATCTGGCGCGGATTGACATGGGCATCAATGCCAAGTCCCCGGGTGATCGGGGGCCAGCTTGGATTGTTGATCAGACTGACGACCCGCTGGGCGCCGAGGCGCTTGCCCATGATGCCAGCGAGGAGATTGATCTGGTCATCATTGGTAACGGCGAGCAGCGTATCGGCCTGGGTGATATCGGCCTCCGTCAGGATCGCCGCATCAAGCGCCGAGCCGTGGATCACGATGGCGTTCTTGAGAGAGGCTGCTACTTCTTCCGCACGGTCTCGGGCGCTCTCAATGACGCGAAGCCGTGCCTTGGGGTTTCTCGCTTCGATCTGGCGAGCCACATAAAGCCCGATATTGCCGCCGCCGGCGATGATGACGCGCTGGCCGGGCACCTCATCGTGGCCGAAAATTGAAAGAACGCGCTCGATTTGGGCGGTTTCGGCGACCACATAGACTTGATCGCCGACAGACAAGGTATCGTCAGAGCCCGGCACGAGCACTTGTCCGTTGCGGCTGATGCCAACAATCACCGCCTTCAAATCCGGAAAGAGTTCAGTGAGTTGGCGAAGCGGCGTGTCGATGATCGGGCAGTCGGGTTCACACGAGATGCCGGCAACCGTCACCTTGTCATCGCAGAAGCTCAGGGTGTCGGTTGAGCCAGGCAGCGCCAAACGGCGCATCACCATTTCTCCCACCTCGACTTCGGGCGAGATCACGACATCGACCGCCAAGCGATCCCTGGCAAAAAGGTCGCGCCATTGCGGTTCCAGATAGGTCTGCGCTCTGACGCGCGCGATTTTCAGGGGCACATTGAACAAGGTGCTCGCGATCTGGCAGGCGACCATATTGACTTCGTCATAGCGGGTGACCGCGATGATCATGTCGGCCTGTTCGGCGCCGGCTTGGGCGAGCATGTCGGGATGCGCGCCATGGCCGACAAAGCCTTTGACGTCGAGGGCTTCGGTGATCGCACCAATAAGCGCGGGCGAGGTATCGATGATCGAGAGATCATTGCCTTCGGCGGCAAGCGTCTCAGCGATGCCGCGTCCCACAAGCCCAGCGCCGCAAATGACTACCTTCACGTCGTGTCCTCTTGCGGCCTAACCGATGCCAAGGGCCTTGAGTTTGCGATGGAGGGCGGATCGCTCCATGCCGACGAACTCGGCAGTGCGTGAGATGTTGCCGCCGAAGCGACTGATTTGCGCGACCAGATATTGCCGCTCGAACTCTTCGCGGGCTTCGCGCAATTGAAGCCCCATGAGGTGTTCGCCCCCCTGCCCGGCCGGCATGGTCGGCACGGCTGAGCCAACATCTGACGGCAGCATCGAGACATCGATCACAGCATCGGGCGCGCCGCCAGCGAGGATCAAGAGCCGCTCCACATTGTTGCGCAACTGGCGGACATTGCCCGGCCAGTCATGGGACTGGAGGACGGCCATGGCGTCGGGGCCGACTTTGCGCGGGACGAGACCTGAAGCGAGGGAAATGAGCTCGACGAAATGGTCGACGAGAAGCGGAATATCTTCGCGCCGTTCGGACAAGGGTGGCACGCGGATCGGGACTACGGCCAAGCGATGGAACAGATCCTCGCGGAACCGGCCCTCTGCGATCTCGCTTTGGATGTCACGCGCGGTTGACGCGATGATGCGGACATCGACCTGTACCTTTGCCGTCCCGCCAACGCGCTGAAAGCTTTGCTCCACCAGCACGCGTAGGATCTTGCCCTGGGTTTCCCGAGGCATATCGGCAACTTCGTCGAGGAACAGTGTGCCGCCATGGGCCTCTTCGAGCGCACCGACCTTACGGCTTGCGGGATTGGCGGAATCGGTCCCAAACAGCTCGGTTTCCATCCGCTCCGGCGTGATCGTCGCTGCATTGATCACGACGAAGGGGCCGGATGCGCGGGCAGACGCTGTATGAATGCTGCGCGCGGTCAGTTCCTTGCCCGCACCTGAGGCGCCGAAAATCATGATGCGGCTATTGGTGGGGGCGACGCGCTCAACGGTCTGCCGCAATTGGTTCATGGCCACCGACGCGCCGATCATGTCGGTTGCTTGGCCTGAGATCTGGCGCAATTCGCGGATTTCACGCCGGAGCCTGGATGTCTCGATGGCGCGTTCGGCGATCAGCAGCAGGCGGTCGGTCTTAAACGGCTTTTCAATGTAATCGAAAGCGCCGCGCTTTATGGCTGACACGGCCGTTTCGATGTTGCAGTGGCCAGAAATCATCACGATGGGCAGATCGGGATGCTGGGTGCGCACAACGTCGAGGAGCTGGAGGCCGTCAAGTCGACTGCCCTGCATCCAAATGTCCAAGAAAATCAAGTTTGGGCGCCGCGCGGCGATGGCCGTCAACGCTTCATCCGCATTGCGGGCCGTGCGCGTCCGATACCCTTCATCGTCCAAAATTCCGGCGACGATGTCCCGGATGTCCGCCTCGTCGTCGACGATCAGGATGTCCGCTGCCATGTGTCTTCTATCCTATTCCGCAGCCTGAGCCGCTTGGGTCGCATCCACGGACGCTTGGTCCTTGAATCGAAGTCTGATCATCGCGCCGCGCGCGACGCCGTCGGGGCCGGCGGGAGCATCGAGAAGGTCGAGGCCGCCGCCATGTTCTTCCAAAATTTTGCCCACGATCGCGAGCCCGAGGCCGGTGCCTTTGGCTCGCGTCGTCACATAGGGCTCGAGCAGGCGATGCCGATTTTCGGTCGGGAGCCCGATGCCATTATCAATGACGTCAATGGTGAACTGGGGACCATTGACGACGAGCCGGACGATCACCCGCCCGGGACCACGCTCGGGGTCATCGACCGCTTCAATGGCTTCGGTCGCGTTCTTGACGATGTTGGTGAGGGCCTGCGACACCAAACGCCGGTCGAACGTGGCGATCTGCGGCCCTTCGGGGGCTTCCACATCGATCGTGACATCGGGCGCGCCCAAGCGCATGAGGAACACCACCTGGCGGACCATTTCAGCGACATCATCGACTGCAAATACCGCCTTCGGCATGCGGGCAAAGGACGAAAACTCATCGACCATGCGACCGATATCACCGACTTGCCGCACGATTGTGTCAACGCATTGATCAAAGACTTCGCGGTCTTCGGTCACCATGCGGCCGTAGCGGCGGCGCAGCCGCTCGGCCGAAAGCTGAATTGGTGTCAGCGGGTTCTTGATTTCATGGGCAATGCGTCGGGCAATGTCGGCCCAGGCTGAGGTGCGCTGGGCAACGACGAGATCGGTCACGTCGTCCACGGTGACGACGGCGCCATGATCCCCGGCTTCGTCGCGCTCTGATGCAATGCGCACCACCAGCGTGCGCTCGCGTCCGCCGCGAATGAGCGTCAATTGCCCTTGCGAGACGACGTTGGGTCCGGATTCAGCAGCGGCAACCAAGGCGCCAATCTCCGGCACGATCTCGGCGATAACCCGGCCTTCGAGGTCAACGCCCTCTTGGCCGAGCATCTCGGCGGCCGTGCGATTGTAAAGGTTGATGCGGCCATGCTCATCGAGACCAATGACGCCGGCCGTGACACCAGCGAGGACCGCTTCGGTGAAGCGTCTGCGCATATCGATCTGGTCGCGAGCCGCGATCAAATCGTCGCGTTGTTCGCGAAGTTCCGCCGTCATCTTGTTGAACGTGTCGCCGAGGCTTGCGAGATCACCCTCGGAGCGGCGGATATGGACCTCCACCGCGAGGTTGCCGCCCGCAACCTGCCCTGCGGCGCCGATGAGGCGGCGGATCGGCTGGACGAGGCGGTTCGCAAAGCCAAGGCCGAGATAGACCGCCGACAGCGTAACGAGCAGAGCCACCATGATGAAGATAAGCGCGAAGGCGAGCTGAACATTCACGCGTCGCTGCTCGACCAGTTGAAACTCGGCGATCCCGCTCTGCAGCACGCGGATTTGCTGGGCGATGCGGCTCGAGATCGGGCGGACGAGATAGAGGAATTCATCGGCATCGGCCCTCAACCGGAGAACCGCTTCGATGAAGTCGCGACTTTCACGCGCGCCGATATTGATGAAGAGGTCGTCGGACTTTTTGGCTTCCTCAAACAGCTGAGTGGGGATCGTGAGTTCGAAAGATAGCGGTACATCGGCGCGGTCGATGACCGTCCCGTCGCCCGAAATGAGCCGAACGACGGCAAAACCGCGGGTCAATGCTTGGGCCGTCAGGAATCGGCCGAAGTCTTGGCTGCCTGGCTGGGTCTGGACGCGCACGCGGGCGATATCTTGTGTGAGACCACCGGCCTCAGTCCGCAGGAATTCAACCTGTTCGCTGATATAGCTATTGCCAATTTCCGCGGACGCACCAACGGCTTGGCGGACGCCGCTGGAAAAGATGCCATCAAGGCCGCGATCAAGCGTGACATAAGCCGCTACCGCGACAACGATCACCGGGATTGAGGCGACAATCACAAAGAGGCGGACAACACGTTCGTGCAATCGCGACGCCGCCTGCCCCGATCTCCGCGCGCGCCGCAGGATAACGATCTCTCGCACCACCATGATCAGGAGAGCGAGCACGAGCACGGCGTTCACACACAGTGCTGACACCACAACAATCTGGGTTGGCGGTATCGGAGTAAAGCCGGTGAGCAGCAGAAAGGTGACCAGCGCCGAAACGAGGGCTGAAGCCGCAACGATCGAGCCTGTTCGGGCCGAGCGCAAATGCGGAACAGCGTGAGACGCTGGATCGAGACCTGCTGTCTTGCTGATGTCAGGGACTTCGCCCGCCATCCACGCCCTCGTTTCTCGCGCGACGACGAGGCGCCGCGATCCGAGTCAATCGAATGCGTCTTCTCTACAACACCTGTGGCGAGGATGCCACGGGTGAAAGCTCCGCGAAAGTCGAGTTTTCGGAACGGTAGAAACGCAATCGCGTTATCGCGACGTGCGGATAACCTGGATGTCGAGGTCGCGCACCTTCTTGCGAAGCGTGTTCCGATTGACGCCGAGAAGGTCGGCAGCCTTGATCTGATTGCCGCGGGTGGCAGCCAGGGCCGCCGAGATCAGGGGGACTTCGACTTCGCGGAGAATGCGATGATAGAGGCCGGGCGGCGGCAGGTCATCGTCAAAGGTCTTGAAATAGGCGTTCAGGTGCCGCTCGACCGATCCCATCAGGCTTTCGTCTTCGCGCGGGCCTTCGATGGAACCGACGGGTTCGGGGGTCGCAAGCTCGGCGTCAATAATTGGTGCCGTGATGATTTCCTGCGGATAGAGCGCTGTAAGCCGGCGGATCAGGTTTTCAAGTTCGCGGATATTTCCGGGGAAACGATAGCGCTTCAGCTTTTCCAGCGCCTGCCCGTCGATCTGTTTCGCGGGTAAGCCCTCCTTCTCAGCCTGCGAGAAGAAATGCCGGACGAGATCGGGAATATCCTCGCCACGTTCGCGCAAGGGCGGCAACCGCAGCGGCACCACGTTGATGCGGAAGAACAGGTCTTCGCGGAAGAGGCCCTGCTGGATGAGCTGACGCAGGTCCTTGTTGGTCGCCGCCACGATGCGTACGTCGGTGCGGATCGGCGTGCGACCGCCCACGGTCGTGTATTCACCCTGCTGCAACACGCGCAGGAGGCGCGTCTGCGCTTCCATCGGCATGTCGCCGATCTCGTCAAGGAACAGCGTGCCGCCCTCGGCCTGTTCGAACCGGCCGGCGCTGCGCGCCTGGGCGCCGGTAAAAGCTCCCTTCTCATGGCCGAAGAGTTCGCTTTCGATGAGGTCGCGCGGGATCGCCGCCATGTTGATGGCGACAAAGGGACCGCTGCGGCGCTTGCCGTAATCGTGAAGCGCGCGAGCGACGAGCTCTTTGCCGGTGCCGCTCTCGCCGACGATCATCACGGTCAGATCGGTCTGCATGAGGCGCGCGAGGACGCGGTAGATCTCTTGCATCGCCGCCGAGCGACCGATGAGGGGGATGGAATCTTGCTCAACAGGCGTGGCCCGTCCGCCAAGCTTACCCTTGGGCTCAGACAGAGCGCGACCGACGATGGCCACCAATTCTTTGAGGTCGAAGGGTTTCGGCAAATAGTCATAGGCCCCCTTCTCGGAGGCCTTGATGGCCGTCATGAAGGTGTTCTGCGCGCTCATGACGATGACCGGAAGGTCCGGACGGAGCTTCTTGATGCGAGGCAAGAGGTCGAAAGCGTTCTCGTCGGGCATCACCACGTCGGTGACCACGAGATCGCCCTCGCCCTGGCTTACCCAGCGCCACAGCGTGGTGGCATTGCCGGTAAGGCGAACCTCATAACCCGCACGCGAGAGGGCCTGGTTCAACACTGTACGAATGGCGGCGTCGTCGTCGGCCACCAGAATGGTACCGGTCGGCATGAATAACCTCGTCAGAGTTGAGAGCGCCCGAGCGTCCGCCCCGTATTGGGGTCGCGAGCCATGGGCAGCAGGATGCGGAAAATGGTTTTGCGCGGCTGGCTGTCGCATTCCACGATGCCGCCGTGATCCCCGATGATTTTCGCGACCAGCGCCAGGCCCAGGCCGGTGCCTGAACTCTTGGTGGTCACGAAGGGATCGAACAGGTGCGGCACGAGGTCGTCGGGAACGCCGGGCCCGTTGTCGCGCACGCAGACCTCTAGCGGCAGGCCGACGCGGCTGTTCGAGCCGGGAACGGTGAGGCGAACGCCGGGGCGAAACGCGGTTGAGAGCATGATCTCGCCGTCAACGGCCTGTTCGCCGATGGCTTCAGCCGCGTTCTTCACGAGATTGAGGAGAACCTGGACCAGTTGATCGCGATTGCCGAAGACGGCTGGAAGCGAAGGGTCATATTCCTCCGCAAAGCGGATGTGACGGGCAAAGCCCGTCTGCGCCAAGCGTTTCACGTGTTCGAGAACCATGTGGATGTTCACCGGCTCGCGTTCCACCGGCCGCTCGTCGGAGAAGACCTCCATACGGTCAACGAGCTTCACGATCCGATCAGCTTCGTCGCAGATGAGCCGGGTTAGGGTGCGGTCGTCGTCGCTTGCTGACGTCTCCAGTAACTGAGCCGCGCCGCGAATGCCGGAAAGCGGGTTCTTGATTTCGTGGGCCAACATGGCGGCAAGCGCTGTGACCGAGCGCGCTGCGCCGCGATGGGTCAATTGCCGATCCATCTTGTCGGCAATTGTTCGCTCCTGAAGCATGAGCACAACATGGCCTGGCCGATCGATAATGGGCGCAGCGTAGATGTCGACCACGCGCTCGGCGCCATTGCGCGGCGTACCGAGGTCGACGCGATATTCATTCACCGGCGTGTCGCGTTCGCGGACTTGGTCGATCAGCGCTAGTAAAGGCGACCCGAAGGGCACGAACTCTTTCAGCGCATAGCGCTTGAGAACCGGGAGCGAGGCCTGAAAGAACGACTCGGCCGCGACATTTGCATCCACAATGCGTCCGCCCGTATCGATGGAGAGGACGGCATGGGGAAGCGCGTTGAGGATCGATTCATGGTGCACATGAAGGGCTGAGGCGAGGCTCATGCGGCAGCCCTCCATTGGAGATCGTCATAGGCCTCGTTCAGGGCTGAGAACACGTGGGCCGCTACTTCGCTCGTCAAGACGCGCCGGCGGATCTCCGCGGAAAGAGGTTGGCCGGCGGTGGCCTCAGCCACATCGAGAGCTGCTGCCAAATGTTTGCGCGCGTGGCGAACACCAACGCGCTCCATATGGTGGTCGAGTTCGTCGCGATAGAGTTCGAGGACGACGTTATGCTGTGTCTCCAGCGAGGGCGTTTGCGGTACCGCTTGCCCATTAAGCGCTGCGCCAATCTGTCCCGGCAGCCAGGGCTGTCCGAGCACCGCGC
>JBAWYY010000005.1:0-21606 GCA_037143285.1 Alphaproteobacteria bacterium
GGCGCGAATATGGTCCGAGCCGCCCGTGCGCGACAGGAGCCCGCCGCCGCCCAGAACCTGCTGCACAGCCATGGCCGAGCCGCGCCCCTGCTCGATGGTGACAGCGAGGCCCTCTCGCTCGAAATAGCCACCGCCTTGGGCGTGGAGAATGTCAACGAAGGCGAGAATATAGGCGAAGGGCGTCACGAAGGTCATGGCCCGCGCGCCCTGCGCACCCGCCTCACCCACCGTGATCGCGGCAAAGCCGCCGGCACCCATGGCAAGGGCTGAGCGGCGGGTGAAAAGTCCTGGATGGTCGGTCATATCATACCCTCAAGCGCGCGGTTCGACTGAGACTACGAAGTCGCGCGCTAAGAGCAAGGCTTCCTTCGCGAGGGCAGATCAGCGTGGTTGCGCGCCGGTCGCATGCCAGGGAATGAGGAGGCGCTTCAAGGCGCCGATGGCGAAGTAAAACGCAAAGCCGATGAGCGACATCTGGATCAACACCGCAAACATCAGGCTCGTCTCAAAGGCATTCATACTCTGGATCAGGAGATGGCCGAGTCCCGTATTGCCGCCAAGATATTCGCCGACAATCGCCCCGATGATGGCGAGCACAATGCCGACTTCAAAGCCCGTGAGGATATAGGGCAGCGCCGAGGGCAGCTCGAGCCTGCGGAACACCTGCCAGCGCGTGGCATTGAGCGAGGTCATCACGTCGCGATGGCCCTCATCAATGGACTTCACTCCGAGCACTGTATTGGTCAGCACGGGGAAGAAGGCGAGCACGCCGGCAACGATCACCTTCGACGTGATGCCAAAGCCGAACCAGACGATGAAAAGCGGCACCAGCGCGACCTTGGGGATCACCTGGGTCGCGACGATGAAGGGATTGAGGGTGAGCTCTAGCCAGCGGATGCGGGCAATGGCGACGCCGAGAAACACCCCGATCAAGGCCGCCCAGAAGAACCCGGTCAGCGTCGCATAGATGGTCATGCCGGTATGACCCCAGGCACGCCGGCTTTGCAACATGCCGAGCCATTCGTCGAAGACTGCTCCCGGCGCGGGCAGAATGAAGGGCGAGACGCCGGACGAACGCACATAGACCGACCAGACTGTGACGAGGAGGGCGAGCAACAAGGGCGTGGTGATCCAGGGCAGGATCGTCTCGCGCTTGAACCCCGCAGCCTTCATCACGGGAGGTTCGTTTGCCTTCTCAGCCATCAGCCGATCTCCGCGAGGCGCGCGCGCAGCGACAGCGCGATCTCCTGAAACTCAGGGCTCGCCTGAAGGGTCAGGTCGCGCGGACGGGCGAAGGGCACATCGACGATCCGGTCGATACGGCCAGGTCGGGGCGAGAGCAGCACGATGCGGTCCGCGAGAAAAACCGCTTCAGCGATGGAATGAGTGACGAGCACGATAGTCTTAGCGGTCTCCATGAACAGGCGCTGCAGTTCCAGGTTCATCGCATCGCGGGTCATGGCGTCCAGCGCCCCAAAGGGCTCGTCCATGAGCAGAATTTTCGGGTCATAGCTGAGCGCGCGCGCAATCGCCGCCCGCTGGCGCATGCCACCGGACAATTCGCGCGGCCAGCGCCGCTCAAAGCCTGCGATCCCGACAAGCCGCATCAGCGCGTGCGCACGCTCGCGCCGTTCGGCTTTGCCAACGCCCTTCAGTTCCAAGGGGAGCGCAATATTGTCCTCAATGGTGAGCCAGGGAAAAAGATTGGCATCCTGAAACACCATGCCGAGGTCGGCGAGCGTTTCGCTTTGCCGTTGGCCTGAGCGCCAGAGGTCGCGGCCCATGATCGACATGGAGCCGGCGGTGGGTTCGATCAGCCCGCCGATCATCCGCAACAGCGTTGTTTTGCCGCAGCCCGAGGGGCCGAGAAGGACGAGAAGCTCGCCATCGGCGACCGTCAAATCGGTGGGTGCCAGCGCATGAACCGGTTCGTCGCGGGTCCCATACCATTTCTCGATGCCGCCGAGCGCGATACCCGGAGAGCCGGAGGCCATGCTCATGGCACGGTCTCAGCGGCTGAGGCCGAGCGCCGGTTCGGCTCGAAATGCGGGATCGCCTCCAGGAGTTCGCGGGTATAGCCGTCTTTAGGCGCCGCAAAGATCGCCGAA
This sequence comes from Alphaproteobacteria bacterium, assembly GCA_037143285.1. Taxonomy (GTDB): domain Bacteria; phylum Pseudomonadota; class Alphaproteobacteria; order Rhizobiales; family Phreatobacteraceae; genus Phreatobacter. The sequence continues at coordinate 2,109 of JBAWYY010000005.1, forward strand.
CTCGGCCCTTCCTCAACGATCCGCCCGAGCCGAAGCACGATGGTGCGCTCACACATCATCCGAACAACGTTGAGATCGTGGCTGACGAAGAGATAGGAGAGGCCGGTTTCCCGCCGCAGCCGCTCGAGCAAATGTAAGATCACTGCCTGCACGGAGACATCGAGCGCTGCGGTTGGCTCATCCAGCACCAGGAGGCGGGGATTGGCGGCAATGGCGCGGGCAATGCCGACGCGCGCCTTTTGCCCGCCGGAGAGCTGATGGGGGAAGCGGTCGAGGAGGTTGATCGGGAGCCCTACTCTCTCTGCGCAATCTTCAGCGCGCGCACGCAGGGTGCGCATATCCTTCACCCCCAAAGTCACCCGCAAGGGGTCGACGATGCAGTCGAAGGCGGAGAAGCGAGGATTGAGGCTGTCGCCGTGATCCTGGAAGACGATCTGAATATCTTTGCGCAGCGGCGAGCGATGGAACTGGCCGGTCGGGATGGCGCTGATGTCCTCGCCATCGAAGCGGATCGTGCCGGCGGTCTGATCGATCAGCCGGCAAATGAGCCGCGAGATCGTGCTCTTGCCCGACCCGGATTCGCCGACCAGACCTAAGCTTTCGCCGGCACGGAGCGTGAAGGAGACGTCGTCCACGGCCTTGAAATCGGCGCCATAGACCTTGGTGAGATTGGTCACCGAGAGGAGTGGCTCGCTCGACGCTGAAGCCGCATGCTTCGGTGCGGTCAGTGGCGCAACGGCCGGTTCGCCCGCCACAAGACTTGCGACCGTCGAGGTCCGTGTTGTGGAAGCCGCCACAAGCTTGCGCGTGTAAGCGTGGCTTGGTTGGGTGAACAGGATGTCGGGGGCCGCCTGTTCCACCACCAGCCCATGCTCCATCACGGCCACGCGCCCGCAATATTGCGCGGCGAGGCCGAGATCATGGGTGATCAGGATCATCGCCATGCCGCGCCGCGCGGTGATGTCTGCCAGCAGATCCATCACGGTCTTCTGTGTCGTGACATCGAGACCGGTGGTCGGCTCGTCTGCGATGAGGAGCGCGGGCTCGCAGGCAATCGCCATGGCGATCATCACGCGCTGGCACATGCCGCCGGAGAGCTCATGGGGATAGGCATCGACGCGGGTCTGCGGATCGCGAATGCGCACGGCCTCAAGCGCCGCAATGGCGCGCTCCCGAGCCTCACCCGCCGAGAGGTCGTTGTGCGCGCGCAGCACATCGGCGATCTGCAAACCGACGGGGCGGATCGGGTTCAAAGCCGCGCGCGGGTTTTGGAAGATCATCGACATGGCCGCGCCACGCAGGGGCTGCAGAATGTCGCGGCCGACCTTGGTGATGTCCTGCCCACGGAAAGTAATGCGGCCGCGCGCAATGCGACCGGCCCGGTCGAGAAGCCGCATGACGGAGAAGGCGGTGACCGACTTGCCGGAGCCGCTTTCGCCGACCACGCCTAGGGTCTCGCCCGCATTGAGCGTCAAGGAGACGCCGCGAAGTGCCTCCACCAGCCCGTTGCGGGTGGAGAAGGTGACGGCCAGATCATCAATCGCAAGCAGCGGCTGGGTCATGTTCGCATGCGCGGATCGAGAATATCGCGCAACCCATCGCCCAAGAGATTGAAGCAGAGCACTGCGAACATCAGCGCCATGCCCGGGAACATCACGAGCCACCACTTGCCCGTGGTGATGAAGCGCGCGCCTTCCGCGACCAGAATGCCCCACTCAGGCGTCGGCGGACGCACGCCGAGGCCCAAGAACGACAGGCCCGCAGCGTTCAAAATCGCCCAACCGAGATTGAGCGAGATCTGCACAGCCATGGCCGGCAACACATTGGGGAGAAGATAGAGCAAGACCACACGAGCGTGGCTGTTCCCGGAGGCGCGTGCCGCTTCCACCCAGCCGGCGCTACGCCGCACATTCACCTCCGCCCGCGCGAAGCGAATGTAGAAGGGAAGATTGATGATGGCGGTCGCATAAATGATGTTTTCGACCCGGTTTCCGAGCGCCGCCACCATGGCCATGGCGAGGACAAACAGCGGAAAGGCCATGAGCACATCGACGAAGCGGCCAACCCAGCGGTCAAGCGTGCCGCCGCTATAGCCGGAGAAGGCGCCGATCACGGCGCCGAGCACGAAGGAGAGGCTGACGGCGGAGGCCGCGATCAACAGATCAAGCCGGGTCGCCACCACCACGCGGCTAAAGACATCGCGGCCGAGCTGATCCGTACCGAACCAATGGGTGGCGCTTGGCGGCTGCAGCGCGCGCGGCACATTGGAGGTGGTGGGATCGAAGGGGACGAGCGAGGGCCCAAAGATCGCGACCAGCACCAAGAACAGGGCGCCGCATCCCGCGACCAGAGTCACGGGATTACCGCGCAGAATGAAGCCGACATGGCGGAGCGTGGCCGTACTCATTCGATGGTCACCCGGGGATCGGCAATGCCGTAGAGCACATCCACCGTCAGGTTCACCATCACGAAGATGGTCGCCATCAAGAGCACGAAGCCCTGGACCGGCGCGTAGTCGGAGGCCAAGAGCGCATCGAGCGCGTATGAAGCAACACCCGGCCAGGAGAACACCTTCTCCACCAGCACATTGGCCCCCAGCATGGTGGAGAAGACGATGCCCATGATGGTGATGACGGGAAGAAGCGCATTGCGCAGCGCATAGACGAGAATGACCCGCAGACGCGACAAGCCCAAGGCCTCTCCAGTGCGGACAAAGTCCGAGGTCAACACCGCGAGCATGGAGGCCCGCGTCATGCGCGCGAGTGGCGCGAGAACAAAGAGCGCCATGGTGCAGGCCGGCAGCACCAATTGGCTTGCGACCGCCACGAAAGCCTCGCTATCCCGAGCAATCAACGAATCCACCAGCATAAAGCCGGTAACCGTGGGCGGTTGGGAGGCGAAAATATCAATGCGTCCGGTGGGATCGGGCGCAAGCCCGAGCAAATAGTAAAAGCCGTAGATGAACAGGAGCCCCGAGACGAAGGTCGGCACGCAGACCCCAAGCGTACAGAGGAATCGCACCACATGGTCGACGGCGGAATTCGGCCGAAGCGCTGCCATAATCCCCAGCGGCAGGGCGGTTGAGAGCGCTAGCATGAGCGCCACGAAGGTGAGCTCCAAAGAAGCCGGCAGGCGCGTCACCAGATCCTTCACCACCGTCTGGCCCGTGGTCATGGAGCGCCCGAGATTGCCGGTGGTGATGTCGCGCAAATAATAGATCAGTTGTTCCGGGATCGGCTTATCGAGCCCCATCTGCCGGCGGATCTCATCGATCTCCGCCTGACCAGCATTCGGGCCGGAGGCAAAGAAGATTGCGGGATCCCCCGGCAGCACGCGCATGAGCAGGAAGGTGAACACCACGACGCCGAAAAGCGCTGGGAGCGACGATAGAAACCGTCGCCCCGCACGTTTCGCAATCGTGGCGGCCATGGCCATGGCGTGCCCCTGCGTTCTGGTCACCTCGGCCGAATGGGTCACGCCCGGCGCAGGTCGCGATAGTCGACCTGACGGTGGTACTGGTAGGTATAGCCCTCAAGGTTCGAGGTCATGACCGCATCCTGGTTCGGCTGCCACATCATGATCACCGGAACCTCATCGGCGAGGATCGAGATCATGCGCTTGCACAGCGTGTCGTAAGCGGTCTTGTCCAGCTCGAAGCGAGCCTTGGCCGTCAGTTCCAGGATTTCTGCATTCTCCCAGGACGAATAGTTCCAGCGCTGGTTGCCGGTGAAGAAGTTGCGGAAGAAATAGTCCGTCGACGGCAGCCAGGCGATGGAGGTCTCGGTGAAGAAGGGCAGCTTCTTCTCCGTCACCATGGTGGAGATCTGGGCATCCGGCAGCTTCTGGATTTCAACGCGGATGTTGATCTTGGCGAGTGACTCTTTCAAAAGCGCCGCCATGGGCTCGGCAATGGCAGCCGCACCCACGTTGAAGGCGAAGGGCGTGTCGAGGCCATTGGGGAAGCCTGCTTCGGCGAGCAAACGCTTGGCCTTATCGAGGTCCTGCTTGAACGGGAGCGGCTGCGGGAAAATGCTGCTGGTCGGCGCATCCGCCCAGCTGCCACCGAAGAGAGCCGCACCACGCTCGAAAAGCGCGGCCTTGAAGATGTCGGTATAGGGCAGCGCCGCTGCCACCGCTTGGCGCAGTTTCTTATTGTTGAAGGGCGCGGTCTGGGTATTGAACGCGATCATCGTGAAGGCGTTGAACTGCGGGGTCGAGACCACCTTCATGCGCGGACGGGTGGCGAGCGTCGGCACGTCGGAGGCCTGCAGGTCGATGGAGAGATCGGCATCGCCCTTCTCGATCAGGCTCGCGCGGGTGGCAGCTTCCGGAATGGTCTGGCAGATCACGCGGCGGAAGGCCGCCTGCTTGCCGCCTTCGCCACGGTTCCAGGCGTCATTGCGGCGCAGGATCACCTGCTCGCCCGGCCGGAAGGTCTCAACGATATAGGCACCCGACCCCGCCTGATTGGTCTTCAGCCATTCCTGCGCCCAGGGGTCCTGAGCGGTCGCATGCTGCTTGGCGACCTTGGAATTGATGATGATGCAATAGAGCGTGCAGAGGTTCGGCAGCGCGAGACGGTCGGGCTTGTCGACCTTGGCCTCAACCGTATGGGTGTCGATGATGCGGAACTGCTCGGGCTTGGTCCACGAGCCCGTTTGGATCTGGGCGGAAGCAAGCGAACGGGCGGTCAGGTGGCGATCAAACGACCACTTCACGTCCTCGGCGGTGACCGGCGACCCGTCATGGAACTTGGCGTCGCGGCGCAGATGGAAGGTGAAGGTCATGCCGTCAGCGGAGGTCACAACCCGCTCAGCAAGTTCGCCGTAGATGGTGTCGGGATCAAACACCCAATTGCCGCCCATTTGCTTGCGGCCGAAGGAGACGAGACGGTCATAGGGGTTGACGCTGATCCCGAAGGCCTCGCGGGTGGACCCGGGCATGGTGGGATCAAGCGTATTGACCGCATTGCCCGTCACCTGGCGCAGGGTCTCAGCGCGGCTCTGGGCCTCGGCCGGTACGATGAGGTTGGACGCTGCCACAAACGCTGTGGATCCGGCGAGCATGTCACGACGTGAAAGTCCCATTTCGGTTAGTCCCTTTGGTTTGAAACCCATGTTCTTCCCGCGTGGCGTTCGCTTTTCCGCGCCCGACCCACCTGCGTTATCCGCGAACACAGCAAAGCCCGTACCATCGTCGCTGTCAGGTCGGACTTTCCCGCATTCAAGCCTCCAGACAGCTGCAACCTCGGCGGTATCGAGAGGTAGCCTCCGCAGGCTCTGCCCGTGTTGAAATCACTGTGCGCCGGAACTAGGCAGCAAGCCAGCCTCCATCTGCGGCCAAAACAATGCCGGTTGTGAAGCTACTCTCGTCGCTCGCGAGATAAAGCACGGCCTGTGCGATCTCTTCCGCCGTGCCGAAGCGGTTCATGGCGTGGCGCTTGCGCGAGACCGCGGCTGCAGCTTCGGGATCAGCGCGCCTGGCGAACGACCGCCGCAACATCGGCGTATCGATGGCGCCCGGCGCCACTGCATTGACGCGAATACCATCGCTGGCAAAGTCTACCGCCATGGTGCGGGTGAGGCTCATGATCGCGCCCTTGGCCGCGATATAGGCGCTGTTGCCCCCGCCACCCGCGATCGCCAGCTGCGACGCGGTTGCGACAATGGCGCCGCCGCCTTGAGCGGTCATCGCGGGGATGACCGCGCGCGCCCAAAGCCAGGTGCCGCCAACATTGGCGCGAAACACCGCATCCCAATTTTCCGGCGAGGTGGTGAGCACTGTGCCGCCGGTGGAAAAACCCGCAGCGGCATAAAGGATGTCGATGCGCCCGAAGCGCGCGAGGATCGTTGCTGCATCCCGGTCGGCGGTGCCGACCTCGCCCACATCGGAGACGCAGGCGATCACCTCGCCGCCGGCCTTTGCGATCTGCTCGGCGGTTTCCATCACACCAGTCTGATCGCGATCAACGAGGCCGAGCCGCGCGCCCTCCTTCGCAAAGAGGAGCGCGGTTGCCTGGCCAATGCCCGAGCCCGCGCCGGTAATCACCGCAACCTTGTCTTTCAGCCGCACGCCTCACTCCATCATTCCCATAGGTCCGCCATTTGGGCGCGGATCGATCTTCGCTGCAAGCACGTCCAGCGCGTGGCAGGGCACCTGCGCGCCAGCATGCTGTCTGCGTGCAAGCTGTTCGCTTATGGTATCGCCAAACGCCCCTGGAGCCCCCCATGAAGACCCGCAAGCTCGGCCGTTCCGGCCTCCAAGTTACGCCCATTTGCTTGGGCACCATGAGGTTTGGCGGCGCCACCGACGAGGCGCACTCCAAGGCGATCATTGCCTCGGCGCGCGAGGCCGGCGTCAATTTCAGCGATACGGCTGACGTCTATAACGAGGGGGCGTCCGAAGAGGTGGTGGGCCGCGCGATCAAGGGCGACCGTGACCATTGGGTGCTCGCGACCAAAGCCGCCAATGCCATGGGTCCCGGCCCGAATGAGTGTGGCCTCTCGCGCAAATGGCTGATGAAGGCGGCGGATGCCAGCCTGAAGCGGCTCGGCACCGACTATATCGATATCCTCTATCTCCATAAGGAGGATCATTCGACGCCGCTTGACGAGACCGTTCGCGCGATTGCCGACCTCGTACGCGCCGGCAAGATCCGCTATTTCGGCGTCTCCAACCATCGCTCCTGGCGGGTCGCGGAGATCTGCCACCTCTGCGACGATCTCGGCATCGACCGGCCCGTGGTGAGCCAGCCCTATTACAACGCCTTCAACCGCATGCCGGAGGTGGAGCATCTCCCGGCCTGCGGGTTCTATGGCTTAGGCGTCGTGCCCTATTCGCCGCTCGCCCGCGGCATCCTCACGGGCAAATATGCGCCGGGTCAGGCAGCGCCCGAGGGGACACGGGTCGCGCGCGGCGACAAGCGGGTGATGCAGACGGAATGGCGGCCGGAATCACTCAAACTTGCCCAGAAGGTCAAAGCCCGCGCGGAAAAGCGCGGCATGACGGCGGGCCAATTCGCCTTTCTCTGGGTGCTTGCCAATCCGCTGGTCACCTCCGTGATCGCGGGACCCCGCACCATGGAGCAATGGACCGACTATCTCGGCGCATTCAAAGCGACCTGGAACCCCGCCGACGAAGCCTTCATCGATGGGCTCGTCTCGCCCGGCCATCCCTCATCCCCGGGCTATAACGACCCGGCCTATCCGCTTGAGGGCCGCCCGGTCGCGTAAAGCTTCGGCCTATCGGCGGGGTGCAGAGACGACGGGCGGCGGCGCGCTTGGGGCGGTCACGCAGTTGCGCTTCATCGTCGCAATGCGCCGGTCGATCTCGGCGCCATATTCGCCGGACACGACTTGGCGGCGGCTCTCGAAGTCCTGAGCCGTCGCCATGGACAAGATCCCTTGCGGCGACAGCGTTGAAACCACCGTCATCGCCTGGTTCGGGGTGTCGGGCTTCATGCTTTCCAGAATGGCGATTTCGGTGGACGCCTGACCACAATCAATGGGCTTCGTCAGAAGATAGCGCGCTTCCGGCGTGATGGTCGGGCGCGCACAGGCGCCCAGCATCAACGCGGAACAAAGGGTCATAACGGCATAGGCTTTTGAAGGGATCATGGTGGTCTCGACGCGGGTTGGACATCAATCGCGCCACGACCTTGGACCGGCCTCTTGTCTCGCCTCTGTCCGCTTTTCTCCTTCGTATCCTAATCTTTGTCGCAATATGTCCCGCTTTACCGAGTGAGCTTAAACTGCTGGGCGCCATCGCGAAGGCCAACGACCGCCACACCCTCGCGGCGCAAGGTGACGCAGCGCCTGTTGTTGATCGGGAAGGGCATGGTCATGCACATGCCGTCACGCGTTTCTTCCCACGTGGGCGAAAGTGACATCGGCCCGCCGTCCATCTTGCCGGTGCCATCGGGATTGAGGGTCAGGCGACCCGTTCGCCCCTCCAGCGTCACGATGCTCCAGGGCTTGCCGTCGGCGATTTCGCGGATCAGCGATTGGGCGCCGGCGTCAGACGGCATGGCCCAAAGGCCAAGGGTACAAACGAGTGCGATCGTCGCGATTTTGGTCATGACGCGATCCTCAAAACAGGAGAAGCAGGGAGAGGTGCAGGTTCAGCACGCGGCGGCACCGGCATTTCGCCGATGATGCGGCCGTCCTCCATCTCGATGATCCGATCAGCGAGATCGAGAATGCGGTTGTCGTGCGTGACCATCAGAACGCCCATCCCGCGCTCTTTTGCGAGCGTCCGAATGAGGGCGATGACGTCATAGCCCGTGCGTTTGTCGAGGGCCGCCGTCGGCTCGTCGCCGAGGAGCAAACCGGGATCGGACACGAGCGCGCGGGCGATGGCGACGCGCTGACGTTGCCCGCCGGAAAGCTTGTCCGGCATACGATCTTCAAAGCCGCTCAAGCCGACGGCTGCAAGCCGCTCGCGGCAGCGCTGGTCCGTGTCGCGCGGGAGAGCGCCGCGTCCTTCCAAGCCCATGCGGACATTTTCGAGAGCGGTGAGGCTCGGATGCAGATTGTGGCTCTGAAAGACGAAGCCGAGCTTACGGCGGACTGTCACACGGTCTTTCTCGGACGCGCCGAGGAGCTGGTGGCCAAGCACCTCAATGGAGCCCTCCTGCACCGAGCGAAGCGCGCCGGTCAGCGTCAAAACCGTCGTCTTGCCGCAGCCGGATGGGCCCATGAGGAACACCACCTCTCCGGGCGCAACAGCAAGCTCGATATCGAACAGCACCTGCTTGGCCGTGGCGCCTATCCCATAGCGGTGGTTGAGGCCGCGAATGGCGACGAGCGCCGGCGATGAGGAGATCGGGGTCATGCGAACACCTCTGCGGGATCGACGCGGGAAACGCGGCGCAGTGCCAGGGTGCCGGCAATCAGGCACATGCCGGCGGTCAGCGCGAGCACTAGACCCACCCGGTCCATCGGCATGGTCATGGGCATGGTGACGCTGCGCTGGACGATGGCATAGCCGCCAAGGGCTGCAGCAAGACCCGGCAAGAAGCCGCCAATGGTCAGGATCGTTGCCTGCTCATAGACCACCGACAGCAAGGTCCGGTTGGAAAAGCCGACGGCTTTCAGCATCGCATATTCGGCGAGATGGTCCTGCACGTCGCTCGCCAGGATCTGAAAGACCACAACCGCGCCGACCACGAGGCCCATGATCACGCCAAAGGAGAAGATGAAGGCGATGGGAGATTCTTTGATGAGGAAATTGCGGGAGACCTCGATGAAGGCCGGCATGGTCATGGCGACCGCATCGGTGCCATCGATCATCACATTAATCCGCCGCGCCACATCCTCAGGGTCGAAGCCAGGCGCGACACGCACAAGCCCCAGGCTGGGGGTGCCGGGATCCGACCTCGGCGAAAGCGCGAAGAAGGTCTGATCGGAGACGATCATCCCGGAATCGACACCGAAAGTGGCGCCCAGCCGATAAGTCCCGACAAAGGTGACATTGCGGCCGGCAACCTCGGTACGCGGCTCCTCGCCCGCCTGGATCCGCGCGACGATGTCGCGGTAATTGCCACGAGACACCGCATCGAAGAGGGCAGTACCGGCAGCGGCAACGCGGGACAGCTCGCCGCGCAAACCGGGCGTCTTGAACGCATCAAAATCGGTGCGCACGCCCAGAACCAGCACACTGCCCTTCTCACCGGAATCCGGCTTGATCCAGCTCATATTGGAAATGTAGAGCGACTCGGCATCGCGGACGCCGTCGACGCCAAGTGCCTGAATGACCCGGCGGCGCGGCACGGTGCGAACATTGATGAGGTCACGGGCGCGCGGATTGACGATGACGATATCGGCATCGACCTGCCGCTGCAGCATCACAGTCGTCTCAAACAGCATGTTCATAAAGCCCAGCTGCATGAAGATGAGCAGGACCGCGAAGGCCACACCCGCACAGGCCATGAGGAAGCGGATGGGATTGTGCACAAGCTGGCGCCAGCCGAGCGGCGTCCGGCCAAGAACCTGACGAAGCACGCTCACGATCCCTGCTCCTGAAAGAAGCCAACCCGCACCTGCAAGCCGGAGAGGGCCTGAAGCCGCTCCGAGCCCTGGGTGTCGAGGCGGATCAGCACCTCCACCACTCGGGCATCGAGTGAGCTTGCCGGATCCTCACCGATGATGGATTGCCGGCTCACTTTAAAACCGATCCGACGAACACGACCCTGAAGGACGCCATCAAAGGCACGCGAGGTGATCTCGACACGAGCGCCTGTGACGACGCGCCGCATATCGCTCTCAAAAACCTCCGCGCGCACCATCATCACGCGCGTATCGGCCATCTCAGCGAGACCATCCTGGCCAAGCTGCTCGCCCACACGGCCGAACCGACGCAGAACGCGGCCAGCGATGGGTGCGCGGATCTCCGTGAAGGCAAGATCAGCGCGAGCCTTAGCAAGAGCGGCATCGGCCGCCGCAAGTTCGGCTAGGGCTGCGGCCTCATCAATGCGACGTCCCTCGCCATCACGCACCCGGTTCCGGTCTAAGGTGAACCGTGCGCTCTGCATGACGCGCTCAGCGGCATCGAGCGCGAGCTTTTTGTCGATCAGCGCCGTATCCCGATAAAGCCCGGAGCGCTGGAGTTGCTGGAGCCTGTCAAACTCCCAACGCGCGCGGTCGCGTTGGGCCTCTTGCTGCTCAACGGCCGCGAGAAGCGTTCGCTCCTGGACATCGAGGTCCGCACGCAGCTTGACGAGCGAGGCCTGACGCAGCGCGACAGTCGCTTCAGCCTGAGCGAGAGCTGCCTCCAGCCGACCGCGCGTGTCGAGGAGGGCGAGGATTGCGCCTTGCTCGACCCAATCGCCCTCGGTAAAGCGAATCTCGCTGATGCGCGCCGCATCCGCGCCGGTCGGCCCCGCGACCTTGACGAGTTCGGAAATCGGCTCGACGCGGCCAAGTGCGATCGTGCGTGTTGCGAAGGGCGATGCCGCAGGCGCGCGGCCTTGACCGGGATCGTTGGCAACAGCCGGAGCAACGGTGAAAGAGCCTGCAAGACAGACGCCGCCGGCAATCAGCAGCGCTGCCAGTCCCGCAGATGCGAAGACGGTTCTCATCTCATTCTCCACTCAAGCGAAATTGTCGATCGCGGCGGTGCGCGGGGGTGCAAGTGTCGGCGCCTTTGGGGACTGACCGTCCAACCGCTCGACGGGCAAAAGCACCTGCACCCTCAAACCCTTCGGTGCGCGATCAATCAGCGTCAGCGAGCCGCCGTGGCGCTCAACGATCTGTCGGGCGATGGCAAGCCCGAGCCCGAAGCCGCTGGACGGACTTTCGCCGCGTGCTTTGTCGCCACGGCTGAAGGGTTCGAGCGCCAGGAGCTTCTCGGCATCGACGATCCCTGGCCCTTCATCGTCGACGAGAATGGCGACTTCGGCAGGCGAGCGTGTTTCCAACGACACCTGCGCCGACCCGCCAAACTTCACCGCGTTTTCGATGAGGTTGGACAGCGCCCGGGTCAGCAGATCGGGCTCGCAAGTGATCACCACATTGCGCGGGCCGGTAAAGCTTGCGGGTTGATCGGCGTCGGAAAAATCCGTGCAGATCGTCTCAATGAGGATCGCGAGATTGACCCGGTCGCGGGCCATGGCAGAGGTCTGATCGCGCAGATAGGACAGGGCCTGCCCGATCATCACATCCATGGATTTGAGGTCTCGCAATATGCGGGTGCGGTCCTCGCCATCGGTCATGGTCTCAACGCGCAGTCGGATGCGCGTTAAGGGCGTGCGCAGGTCGTGACTGACCGCCGCCAACATCCGCGAGCGGCTATCGATGAGATCGCGGATGCGATCGCGCATGGCATTGAACGCGTGGACAAGCGTGCGAATTTCGGCCGACCCCTGGGCCTTCATGGGTGTCGCGTCGAGATCAACCGCGAAACGGTCGGCCACCGCCACAACCCGACGCAAGGGCGCGGTCAAGGTTCCTACGGCCCACAGCGCGATGGCGAGGATCGACACGATCAGCATCGCAATGGAAAGGCCGATGACCGCAACTTTGAACGGCACGTCGAACATGGCCTGATTGATCGGGAACACCATTGAGGTGCCATCACCCAAACTGAGCGCAAGCAGATCGTCGCCGGGTTTCGGGTTTGCGAGGTCCGGCGAGACTTCGACGAAACGAGCGCCAGCGGGAATGGATGGCGCGAAGCGGCTGACCGAGGTGATGACCGCTGTCGAGACCAAAAAGGCGCCATGCCCCGCGCGCAACTGTTGATCGCCGATGATCCAGATCGCCGGCTGAACCCGCCGCGCTGCCTCAAGGATGGCGGCGCGCTCCGGCCCGCTTGTCGTGCTGGCAAGTTCGGCAACTGTCGCCATTTTCGCGACATTCAAGGCAACGAAGGTCTCAGGACCAGGCTCGCCGAACCGCCAAAGCATCACGATCACGGTGATGGCATGGGCAAGCACCTGGGCGACGACGAGCACCAGACCGAGTTGGGCGACAATGGATAACTGGCTGATAGGGCGGAGGAGTCGGGTCATGACGAGGTCACTTCCGGGGTGAACATGTAACCGCCGAGACGAACGGTCACGATGAACTCGGGGTCTCTGGGATCACGCTCGATCTTGTGACGGATGCGGCTCACCAGCGTGTCGATGGAGCGATCAAAGGGGCCGGCATTGCGACCCTGAGTGAAGTCGAGGAGCTGGTCTCGCGTCAGAACGCGGCGCGAGCGCTCGCAGAAGACTGCGAGGAGATCGAACTCGGCGCCTGTGAGCACCACCCGCACGCCGTCGGGCGAGCGGAGTTGGCGAGTGACGGGATCGAGTTGCCAGCCGGCAAACGAGATTTGCTTGGCTTCAATCACTTGGCCCTCTTGGCGATCCGCCCCACGCCTGAGAACCGCCCGAATGCGCGCGAGCAATTCGCGCGGCGAAAAGGGCTTGGCGAGATAATCGTCGGCCCCGAGTTCAAGCCCCACGACGCGGTCCATCTCCTCGCCGAGAGCCGTGAGCATGATGATGGGGATGGCATGGGAACTGCGAAGCCGCCGGCAAATCGACAGGCCGTCTTCGCCGGGCAACATCAGGTCCAGCAAGATCATATCGACCTTGGCATCACGCAGCGCACGATCCATGGCACGGGCATCGCCCGCCTGGATCACGCGATGACCGGCATCGGTGAGAAAGCGCGCCGTTGAGCGCGCAATCTCGGCGTCGTCTTCGACAATGAGAATGGTGTTCTGGTTCTTCATGACGAGGTGAGATTTAGCACGGGGCCTGATGGCTGCCTTTGGATTTTTGTTTCAGCTTGTGTCGAAAGCGGGGCTAGAAACATTCGGACACAAATCTCGAAAGGCGAGACAAATCATAGGGCTGTGAGGTGGTTACTAAAGGGACATCAAGGTGCAAATCCCGCACCGAGACACGCCCTGGAGTACGCCATGGTCCTGTCAATCGACCCCGCTGTTTTGACCGCAGCGCCATCCTCAAACTCACCCGGCATCGTCAATGCCCGCCGTCATCGGCTTGCCTTTGAGGGCGAGCAGGTGCGTGCCAATTGGCAGCGGGCGCGTCAGTTCATGAGCTATGTCGCCGATCACGACGTGGAGCATGTGCTGTCGTCTTATGCGCCCGGCGCCATCCTGGAGCACCCTCTCCTCGGCGTTCTCCAGGGGGCGGAGATCGAGCGTCTCTGGCGCGGCTATTCTGAGCGCTGCCAGTTGATCAAACAGGTCCATGACATCGATCACGCCGGGACCTCCAGCGCTGAGGTCACCTGGCGGCTAAACTATTGGGACGTGGCCCAAGGTCGCCGCATTCTCTTAAAAGGCACGACCGCCCTTCAGTTCGAGCGCGGGTTGATCATCCACCAGCGCGACCGGTTCGACATCGCAGCATGGCTCGCCCAAACCCATGGGATCACCGGTGCGATCCTCGGCTGGTTGCCCGGCATCAATCACCTCATGCGTCGTGAGGCGCGCCGCGCTTTAGGATTAGGGCCCGGTCATGGATGAGATATCTCGCATCGCACCGCGCCTCCATCTCAAGCCGCATCGGCCGCCGCCCACCAAGGATCGGATCCTGGTGGCGGCCGCGACCCTTTTTGGCCAGCGGGGCTTTGACGGCACCACCATCCGCCGTATCGCCGAACTCGCCGATGTGAATTTGGCGGCGATCAACTATCACTTTCGCTCCAAGGAAGAGCTTCACGCGGCGGCCGTAACTCGTGCGCTCGATCTCTTGATGCTTGGTGATGATGGGACGGATGAAACGCAGGGCGGTGATCTGCCCGCGGTCATTCGGCGTCTCGTACTGCGCCTCGCGTCTCCTGCGATGGGCGACAATGACGGCCGGCTGATCTTGCGCCTGATCGCTTGGGCGATTTTGCGAACTGAAACGCGACCTGAGACCACCTCGCCGGCCGATCTCGTCGCCGATTGGATCGGCGCGCGCTTGCCGGGCAGGCTCACGCCCGAAGATCGTCGGACGGTTGCAAGCCTCGTGATTGGTCCTTGCCTGCTGGTTGCCATGTCGACGGACGATCAAGCGAGCGGTCGGCTCGCCCGCGTGTTGAGCATCCTTGAACAAGGCCTCTCCGCTCTGCCTTCGCTTGCGCCCTCACCGTCCGCCCGGTGACGGCGCCGGCAGCGGGAGGCGTAGGCGTCCTGCCTGCGCCTCCCTGCCTCATCACGCCCGCTTGTCCTTCTTGTCAGACGACGTCAGCGCATCGAGCAAGGTCGATGTGAGATCGTTCCGATTGGTCTGCGAACTGGACTGAGAGCCCTGGCCATAAGCGCCCAGCGCCTGCATCAAGAGATCGGGAGCAGCCCCGCCCTCACCTCCACCCTGGAGGCGTTGACGCATGCTGTCGCCGAAGGCCTTAAACTCGTCTTGAGAGATGTCGCCGCTGCGATCGCTATCGATCCGCGAGAACATCTCGTTCTGCTGGCTCTCCGAACGCTGACCGAACGGGCTGTTACGGCCCGCACGGTTGAACTCTTCCCGAGAGACCGAGCCATTGCTATCGCCGTCGGCCTGCTTGAACAGGTCGTTCGGATTGGGAGCGCCTGAGTTACCGGCGCCCTGGAACGACAGCAATTGCGAGCGCATCTGGTTGGACATGCGCTCCCCGAAGGACCGCATCTCCTCACGCGACGCACTGCCATTGCCGTCGGTATCGATCTGGGAAAACATTTCCTTGGCTTTGGAGGCGTCGCCCCCATTGCCCATCGGCATGTTTTGCCCAGCCTTTTGGAACTCATCGAGCGACAGACCCTGGTCACCATTGCTGTCGGCATTTTTGAACATTTTCTCGCGAATTTGCGAGAAATCAGGCATTTGGCCGCCGCCAAGGCCTGAAAGTCCACCCAAACCCATCATTGTGGGACTCCATCAGTTGGGATCGCCGGCTCATTCCGCGCGATCAGTCCGGTACGCGGACCGCCCTTAGCGCCGCATCAGCCACACCAATCCCGTTTCAAACGCGTGTTTTAACCGGACACAAAACGCCACATGGCTGACAAACCCAGGCGACACGGCGGGCTGATTGAGGGCGAGTGACATCGGTCCCCGGAGGCTCATGATGACAGCCATCATCTCTCGCTTGATCTCGTCGTTCCTCGTCAATGTGACGCTGCTGATGCTTGGGGGCTGCGCCGATGTGTCGCGCGCAACCTTTGAACTCAGCACCCTCACAGGCGCTTTGACCGAGACCGCATCCACCATCAATCGCGGGATGCGCGGGCTCGGACCGGCAACGCAGTCCGCGGGAGGGGACACACCCGCTTCCGCTACAGCCGCAAACTCCGCAACCCCAACCGCTCGCTGATCGAGACATCTGTAAGCCGGAGCTTTTGGATACCCGCTACGAACGCGTCTTAAAACCGCGCCATCGCTCCACACGGACGCCTGCCATGCACCAGGAACCGTGGACGACGGCGATCAGTCGCGGTCCCCTGCGCAACCTTAATTGCGCCGGGAGTGATGGCATGTCGGATAACCCCGCTGAAGCAGTCCTTGCCGGTTGGCTGTCACAACTCGAAGCGAAGCTCGCCGCACGGGATTGGTCGGGGGCTTCAACCCTCTTTGAACCGGATGGCTATTGGCGTGACCTCGTTGCCTTCACTTGGTCCATCGTCACGGTTCAAGGTCAGGGTTCCATCGCCACCATGCTGGCATCTTGCGGCGAGCGAACGGCTGCGACCGCCTGGCAGGTTGAGCCCGGCGCGGCGACGACAAGTGAGGGCATCGCTGAGGGCTTCATCACATTTGAAACCTCGACCGGGCGCGGGCGCGGTCATCTCCGCATCAAGGACGGACGCGCGCGAACGGTGCTCACCACGCTTCAGGCCATCAAGGGTCACGAAGAGAAGCGTGGACCGAACCGCGAGCGCGGCACGACCCATGGCGCGATTAGGGGACGGATCGCCTGGGGCGAGGCCCGGGCGGAAGAGCGAGCGGCGCTCGGTCGTACCCAGCAACCGTTTTGCCTCATCATCGGTGGCGGCCAGGGTGGCATTGCGCTAGGCGCGCGGTTAAAGCGGCTTGGCGTGCCGGCGCTGGTGGTGGATCGGCTCGCAAAGCCCGGCGACACTTGGCGCAGCCGCTATCAATCGCTCTGCCTGCACGACCCCGTCTGGTACGACCACCTGCCCTACCTGCCCTTTCCCGACCATTGGCCGGTCTTCATCCCCAAGGACCGCATGGGTGATTGGCTCGAGGCCTATGTCCAGATCATGGATATCGACTATTGGGGCTCGACCACGGTGACCTCGGCGCGGCCCGATCCCCAATCGGGCAACTGGACGGTGACGCTGGAACGTGCCGGCGAGACGCTCACGCTTCACCCTCAGCACGTGGTTCTGGCAACGGGTATGTCCGGCTTCCCCAATGTGCCGCATTTTCCGGGCCAAGAGAGCTTCAAGGGCACGCAAACCCATTCCAGCGCCCATCACGCGAGCAAACCCTATGAAGGCAAGCGCTGCGTCATCATCGGCGCGAATAACTCTGCCCATGATATTGCAGCCGACCTCTGGGAACACGGCGCCAGCGTCACCATGGTGCAGCGCTCGTCCACGCTCGTGGTGCGCTCATCAACGCTGATGGAGAAATCTTGGGGCCGCCTCTTCTCGGAAGAGGCGCTCGCCAAGGGGATCACCACCGACAAAGCAGACCTCCTTCACGCCTCAGTCCCCTATGCCATGCTGCCCGCGATCCAGAAGCCCATTTACGAGGAAATCGCCGAACGTGATCGCGACCTCTATAACCGCCTGCGCGCGGTTGGCTTCATGCTGGATTTTGGCGAGGACGGAACAGGTCTGGGCCTCAAATATCTGCGCCGCGGCTCCGGCTATTACATCGATGTCGGCGCCTGCGATCTCGTCGCATCGAGCGAGATCGCGCTGAAAAGCGGCGTGGACGTCACCCACATCACCCCAGATGGGGTCTCGCTTTCAGATGGCTCACATTTGCCCTGCGATCTCATTGTGTATGCCACCGGCTATGGCCCGATGAATCAATGGATCGGCGCGCTGATGGGCGAGGATATCGAAGCGCGCGTGGGCAAGGTCTGGGGCCTCGGTTCGGACACCACCCACGACCCAGGCCCCTGGGAGGGTGAATTGCGCAATATGTGGAAGCCGACGGCCCAAGACGGCCTCTGGCTCCATGGTGGGAACCTCCAGCAATCCCGGCACTATTCGCTCTATCTCGCTCTGCAGTTGAAAGCACGACAATTGAGCCTGCCGGTCGCCGTCTATCAACCGCCGGGCGGGAGCGCGTAAGGCTCGGCTTTTTCGCTTACTCCCGTTGTTTGATGAGGCCTGAAGCGACGAGCGCGTGAGCTTTCAAGACCGCTGAAGTCGGCATGACCCAAGACGCGATATTAATGTTGCACTGCACCCCTTGATTTGCCCCGCCGGGATCTCGTTAACTCTCAATTAACCATAGTTCGTTCTGCTGCCATTCCACTCAAGCGCGAGACGACGATGACGCCCTCTAACCCGCACGGCCGGCGCCGCCTCCGGCGCGTATGGCTCTCGGTGAAAGCTGCCGCAGCAGGCTTGGTGTTTTGTGTGACGGCTTTCGGCGCGCTGAGCGAGGCGAGCGCTCAGACCAGCGCCATCACGCCGCTCCCCTCACCCTGGGACTTTGCTATCGGCGGGAAAATTACCAGCGACTATAACTTCCGCGGCATTTCCCAATCGGCGCGCCAGCCCAATCTCCAGCTCTATGGCGAGTTGCGCTATGATTGGCTCTATGCCGGCGCCTGGGCCTATACGACCCGATTGCCCAGCCGACCACTCGCGGAGATCGACCTCTATGTCGGCATTCGCCCGAAGGTCGGGCCGGTCACGCTTGATCTCGGCGCTATGTATTACCTCTACCCCAATGAGCGTCAGTTCCAATTTCCCGCCGGCACCATCTGGACACCGTCCGACACCGATTTCTGGGAGGCCTATTTCCGCCCGCGTTGGGAGGTGAACTCGACGCTCACCATCGGCGCCAATACCGCCTATGCGCCGAACTGGCTGCGATCCGGGGCGTCAGGGACCATTGCAACGGCCGTTGCGACGGTCTCGCTCCCCAACAACTTCTCCATCTCCGGCGAAGTTGGACGCTATTGGTTCGGGCGCAACCTGCCGATTTATGGCGGCATTAAACTGCCGGACTTCACGCTCTGGAACGTAGGCCTGTCCTATACCTGGAACCAGTTGACCTTCGACGTGAGATATCACGGCACGGACGCCTCGCCCGAGCGCTGCTTCCTGCTGACCAGCGATCAGCGCGGCGTCACCACCGGCTCCGGTCGCTCCAACTGGTGCGGTCACGCTTTCATCGCCTCGGTTAGCTTCGACACGACTTGGAACACGTTCAAGCCGATTCGATAGGAAATCGGGTCGAGGGGGAGATGCACCTCCCAGGGGCGCGACACGCCGATCGTGGTGTTGAGAAATTCAAGATAGGCGCGAACTCGCAAGGGTGGCGCCACCTGCTTTGCGTAAACCAGGCTGATTGGCGTCGAGGCCAGAGACCATTCAGGGAGAATGCGCACTAACTCGCCACGTCTGAGTTCCTCGACGATCAGGAACGCGGGTATGGTCGCAATACCGCCATCGGCCATGCAGACAACTTTGACCGTGTCGGGATCATCAATGGTCACTCCCGGCACGCTCCGAACACAGTCCATTTTGCCGCTGCGATAGAGTTCGATCTGGTTATTGCTCGCCGGCGGTCGAAGTTCGATCACATCGTGCTTTGCTAAGTGAATGGGCTCATGAACCGGCGGTCGGCTCTTCAAATAAGACGGCGTCGCCACGAGGCAGAATTCGATCTGCCCCAATTTTTGAACACCGAGGTTCGGATCAACGGTTGGCCCTAGCCGAATGGCGATGTCGGCTTGGCCAACCCCAATATCCATTTTCTTGGCCGTAAGCTTTAGATCCAGCCGAACATTGGGATAGCGCTTTCGGAAAGCGGACAGTTGCGGCGCCAGGAAGTGGCGGCCAAACGTGCTGGGAGCGGTCACAG
>JBAWYY010000006.1:0-20833 GCA_037143285.1 Alphaproteobacteria bacterium
GGACAGTATCGGAAGCGCCGATATTGATGTCGAAGTTGGTGCCGTTGACGCCAACGGTTACCTTAGCGCCGGCCGTGAAGCCACGGTCTGCGATCAGCTTGTCAGTCAGCGTACCGACCGAGCTGGTGCTGGTGGAGGTGGTCGGCTGGGTGGAAGCGCTCTGCAAACCTTCACGAATCTTCGCCTGAGCGGAGTTGACCAGCGAGGTCAGCGCTTTGATACCTTTGTCAGCGGCCTGCAGCGTCTGGATGCCGTTGGACATGCCGTCGAGGAGCGACGTCAAGTCGTTGGCGCGGTTGTTGAGCGAAGAGGCGGTGAAGAAGTTCGTCGGATTGTCGAGGGCCGAGTTGACTTTCTTGCCCGAGGCCAGGCGGCCCTGGATCACTTCACGACCGGAGGCGATGTTCTGCAGCGTGAGAAGGTTCGAACGAACGCCACGCGAGATGGTGATGTCAGACATACTGAGACCCTTTTCTAGGGGGCTCCACATTCGGTGGAGCGGTTACGCAACCTCCCGTTCTGGGAGGGCTCTCTTCCTGAAAGCCTGCTGACTATCCGGGAAGATAATGAATAAATCGTTCTATGCCGTTTCTGTCGGGAGCCGACGACAAAAGGGCGGCCCGAAGGCCGCCCCAAAAGTCGTAATAACCGCTTGAATTTATTAGCGGAGGAACTGGAGAACCTGCTGATCGCCCTGCGAGGCGAACGACAGGGCCGAGGTGGCGAGCTGAGCGCGGGTGTTGAGCGCGAGCAAGTTGGCACCTTCTTCGTTCTGGTCGGCCAGCGTGAGGTTATCAGCGCCGGTTTTCAGAACGTTGGCGAGTTCCTTGGTGAAGTCCTGACGGGTCTGAACCACCGAGAGGTTCGAACCGAACTTCGAGGACTGGTCACGAAGGCTCGTAAGCGCGTCCTGGAGGTTGGTCAGCTTCGTATTGAAGTTGGAAGCGGTCGAACCGGTGTTCGCCAAGGTCGTCAAGCCGAGGCCAGCCGCATTGAAGGTCACACCGGTGATCGAGAGCTTATTCGGGCTCGAGGACTTCTCGTTGAAGATGACGTCGAGGCTGTCACCGTTGAGAAGGTTCTTACCGTTGAAGCTCGTGTCCTTCACGACGCCGTCGATCTGCGTCAGCAGGTCATTGTACTGCTTGGCATAGGTGTCGTAGTTGGCAGCAGAACCTGCTGCTGCGGTCGAACCGATGGAGCCGCTGGCGCTTGCACCGAACAGGTCGGCGATGGTCTTGGCGCCCGAACCACCGTCAGTGGTGGCCAGGGTCAAGGCGGCCGACGTGTTGTTGCGAACGTTGAGCTTGCCCGACGAGTCGACCGTCACAGCACCGTTCGAACCGAGGACCTGGTTGATCTTGTCGACCGTGGTCTGGACAGTATCGGAAGCGCCGATATTGATGTCGAAGTTGGTGCCGTTGACGCCAACAGTCACCTTAGCGCCAGCGGTGAAGCCGCGATCAGCGATAACCTTGTCCGACAGCGTGCCCACAGAGCTGGTGCTGGTGGAGGTGGTCGGCTGGGTCGAAGCGCTCTGCAGACCTTCACGGATCTTCGCCTGAGCGGAGTTGACCAGAGAAGTCAGCGCCTTAAGGCCTTTGTCGGCGGCCTGAAGCGTCTGAGTGCCGTTGGACATGCCGTCGAGGAGCGACGTCAAGTCGTTCGCACGGTTGTTGAGCGAGCCGGCCGTGAAGAAGTTCGTCGGATTGTCGAGAGCCGAGTTGACCTTCTTGCCCGAGGCCAGACGGCCCTGGATGGTTTCACGGTTGGAAGCAATGCTCTGCAGCGTGAGCAGGTTGGAGCGAACGCCGCGCGAAATGGTGATGTCAGACATTGGTAGTCCCTTTCCTAGGGTGCGCCTCGTTCTTGAGGCACTGTGGTGTGGAACCCCGCTTCTGGGGGTGCCCTCGTTCTCGAAGGCGACCGGAAAGTGACCGTGAACCTCTTAACAAAACCTCGCCGCAACCTCGGAGCGGCGACGGGCATATGCTTTACAAGGCGTTGAATTAACGAAATAAATTGCGCTCTTAACGCATTGTTCGCGATGTTTAATTACCTTCGGTCAACTCGCCGTTCACTGAGGTGATCCTCCCGAAGCAGCGCGTGACCAGATCGGATGAGAGTAAAGACTAAGCATAGGGAGGCAGAACATCGCACAACGAGGAATAATGAAAATCGATAGATGTTTTCCGTGGCTATTTCATAATGATTACCTACTATTTATCGCCGCATTATGAAAATAGAAACGACAATAAACTCAAAGCAAAATGCATCATCATGCAATTTTAAGCACGATAAATTCAAAATTATCCGGAATAAATGAAGTCAAAAACTGCCCGTCGCGATGCAAAAATGAATCGGTTATATTTCGTTTACCACCGAAGCGAAGTGATGCGAAGATTGCGATAGCGCCCTTCCCATGGCCCTCAATGAGACCAAGTTCAGGTCGAAGACGCGAGAAAATGGAGAAAAGAGGACTTGGTAGCGGGAGGCGGAATTGAACCGCCGACCTCAGGGTTATGAATCCTGCGCTCTCACCAACTGAGCTACCCCGCCCCGAAGGGCATGCTCGGGACAATGAAGACCCCACAGCAGCGCGGCGATATAGGAGTGCTGCCAAAGGCCTGTCAAGCCAAGGTCGACAGGTTACGCTTTGCGAAAGCGCACCAGTGTAAAAAGCCCGCCGAAGCCTGCCGGCGCCTTATCGATCAAGGTCAAGGACGGCTCGCCCATCACCCGAGTGAAGGGAAAGTCCGGGTGCCATCCGAGTTTATCGCCGAATGGCGCAGCCATTTTCTCGATCCAAAGCCGGATCCCGCTCTCAGCCGCAAAATGATTGACGAGGATCACCTCGCCGCCCGGCTTACAGACCCGCGCAAGTTCCGCCATCACCGCCTCCGGGTCCGGCACGACGGTGATCAGATACATGGCGACCACGACGTCAAAGGTCGCGTCCGGAAAGGCAAGCCGGCCTGCGTCCATCTGCAAAATGCCGGGCACATTGGTCAGCCCATCGTCCACCCGCTTGCGCGCAAGCTTCAGCATGTCAAACGACAGATCGAGCCCGAAGACGGTGCAGTTTGGGCCATAATCCTTCAGCGCGATCCCAGTGCCGACACCCACCTCCAGCACCTTGCCGCCAACGGCCGTGCAGGCTGCTGCCGCGGCTCGACGTCCAGTGACCGTGATGGTCCCGAACAGCGCATCGTAAATGGGTGCCCAGCGGGCGTAGGCTTTTTGGATCGACTGGGTGTCGAGTTCTGCGGCTGCCATAGGGGGATTGCTCAGAGGGTCAGGGACAAGGCCGGCGCGGCAAGAGGCGCTGACACAGCAGCGCGCATGATGAAACCGCCGCCAAGCACCCGTGCGGGGCCTTCCGCTGAATCATAGAGCACGCAAGCCTGGCCCGGCGCCACACCTTCTTCACCGTCCAGAAGCTCGATCGTAACGCCGTCAGCCGTGAACCGCGCCTGCGCGGCCTTGGGCGAGCGGGTGGAGCGAACCTTTGCAAAACAGTCGATCACGGTACCGACGCCTGGCTGATCGTCGCCAATCCAGTTGAAGTCGCGCAAGGCGACGTCACGGGTTTCCAGCGCCTCTTTGGGCCCAACCACCACATGACGGCGCGCGGCATCAAGCCGAACCACATACAGCGGCTCGCGCGCGGCGATGCCGAGGCCCCGCCTTTGACCGACCGTATAGCGCAAGATCCCCTGGTGCCGCCCGAGCAAACGACCATCGAGATGAACGATGTCACCGGGCTCGGCCGCCTCCGGTCGAAGTCGCTCAACAACCGAGGAATAGTGCCCCGAGGGCACGAAACAGATGTCCTGGCTGTCAGCCTTATCGGCAACCGAAAGTCCCAGACGATGGGCGTGCGCCCGCGTCTCGGCCTTTGTCAGCGTGCCCAAGGGAAAGCGCAGTAGCGAGAGTTGGTCGCGCGTTGTCGCAAAGAGGAAGTAGCTCTGATCGCGGTCCGCATCGACAGGACGGAAGAGCGCGCGCGAACCATCGTCCAAAGCGCGGGAATCAACATAGTGGCCAGTGGCCAGCACATCTGCCCCAAGGTCGCGTGCGGTATCGAGAAGATCGGTGAATTTGACGTGCTGATTACAGTCGACGCAGGGGATCGGCGTTTCGCCATTGGCATAGGATGCGGCAAAGCGATCAATCACTTTGGTGCGGAAGCGCTCTTCATAATCAAGAACGTAATGCGGAATGCCGATCTTCTCGGCGACCCGACGTGCGTCATGAATATCCTGCCCCGCGCAGCACGCACCTTTGCGATGGCTGGCCGCGCCATGGTCATAAAGTTGCAGCGTCACGCCCACGACGTCATAGCCCGCTTCGGCCATGAGGGCTGCGACCACGGAGGAATCGACGCCACCGGACATGGCGACGACGACACGGGTCTCGCGCGGAGGCTTGGTAAGATCGAGGCTGTTGAGCATGGGACCGGCTTTTGACTGACCCTGATTATAGGGATCGCAGGCGCTAAGCGCAAAGGCGGTCCGCAAAAATGCTTCAGCCCGTGGCTTGTCGGTTCATTTCAAGAATTGCGGTAAGGCCAAACTCACCGCCGGCACATAGGTGATGACGATAAGGCTGCCAATCAAAGGCACCAACCAGGGCAGAATTGCCATGGTCGTGCGCTCAATGCTCAAGCCCGCCACCCTCGCCAAAACGAAGAGCACAAGCCCCATGGGCGGATGGAGAAGCCCGATCATCAGGTTAAGCACCATGATGAGCCCGAAATGGACGGGGTCGACCCCAAGCTGAACCGCAATCGGCAGTAGGATCGGCGTGAGGATCGTGATGGCTGCGGTCGGTTCGAGGAAACAGCCAACAAACAGCATCAGGAGATTTGCCAGGAGCAGGAACATCTCTTTGTTTGCCGTGAAGGCAAGAACCCACTCGGCAATCCCCTCCGTCGTCTTGGTCACCGCCAACATCCAGCCAAAAACCGAGGCCGCAGAGACGATCAAGAGCACGGTCGCTGTGGTTTCGACCGTATCCAGCGAGGCCTTCAGGAACATCGGGGCTGTTAGCGTGCGATACCAGATGACCCCCAGAAAGAGCGCCCAAACACAGGCGGCCACCGCACCCTCTGTGGCCGTGAAGAGCCCGGAGACCATCCCGCCAATCAGCAGAATGGGAGTGATCAGCGGCAAGACCGCCGCAAACTTGAACAATCGGTCGGCGATCAAAAGCGCAATGAGCGATCCCACCACCACCGGACGGGGTGAGAGACCATAACCGATCGCTACATAGATCACGGTGGGAAAGGCGATGACCACGCCGAGTTCCGCAAGCGCACCGAGGATACGGCGCCAGACAAAACCCACATCAGCGCCCCAGCCATTGCGATGCGCGAAAAAGGCGACCGTCAGCATCATCAAAACAGCCATCACCACGCCGGGCACGATGCCGGCGAGGAACAATTGGCCAATCGAGACATTGGCAATCATGCCATAGACGACGAAGGGCAAGGAGGGCGGGATGATGGGCCCGAGCGTTGCCGAGGCTGCAGTTACCCCCACCGCGAACTCAACGTCGTAGCCATGTTCCTTCATCGCCCGAATTTCGATCGTGCCAAGGCCTGCAGCATCGGCGACCGCAGTCCCCGACATGCCCGAGAAAATGACCGAGCCGATGACATTCACATGGCCAAGGCCGCCGCGCATCCAGCCGACAAGCGCAAGCGCGAAGTTATAGATGCGGTTGGTAATGCCGGCGGAGTTCATCAGGTTCCCCGCCATGACAAAGAAGGGAACGGCGAGAAGCGGAAAGCTATCAAGCCCTGAGAACATGCGGTGGATCACCACGAAATCCGGGGCAACGCCGCTTGCCATCACATAGATGAGTGAGGAACCGGCCATGGCGATGGCAACAGGGATGCCTGAGCCCATCATGGCGAGGAACAGGAGCTTAAAGCCGGTCGCCGTCATAACGCGGGAAGCCCCATCGCCCGGTAGCGATCATGGATATGGAGGATGAAAACCTGGACAGAGCGGAGCGTCATTAAAACGAGCCCAAGCAGCATCACGGCATAGACGAGGCCAATGGGGATATCGATGACAGACATGGGCTGGCGCCCAATAAGACTCATCAATCGCCAGGTGAGGTAAGCGGCATAGCCGAGGAAGGCGATGCGTCCGAGATCAACCAGAACGGCTACGATCCGCATGATCCAGCCAGGAAAGACCCGGTAGAAGAAGTCGATATGGATGTGACTGCCGCGCCGGATAGGCCCGACAGCACCGAGGAAAACGACGCAAATGAGGAGATAGCGGGCGATCTCCTCGGTCCAAGCCGCCGAATTATTGAGACCGTAGCGGGTGAAAAACTGCGTGAAGACCACGGCCCCCAAAACCCAGAACACGGCAGCAGCGACATAGTCCTCCACCACGAACCCCGACCAGTCGATCGCCTCGTCTTCGACGGCAAAGGAACCGGTCTCGTCGAGAACGGCCGGGGCAGCTTTCTCTTGATCGGAACGCGCGGGATCCCTGGTCACGTGAGCGCGATGATCTTGTCGTAATCGGCGCGCTGATAACCGAAATCTTCCGGCTTGGAGGAGGCAAGCACGGCCTGGCGGAAGGCAACTTTGTCGACGCTGTGGATTTCCGACGTGCCAAGCTTTTTGATCTCGCCCATTAGCACCGTATCCTGATCACGGATCTCCTGGCTCGCTTGCAAGGCGCCAAGCTGCATGCACTCCGCAAAGATCGCCTTGTCCGCCGCCGAGAGCCGGTTCCAGAGTTGGCCGCCGATCACGGTATTGAGGCTGTCGATGACATGGCCGGTGAGCGAAATGTGCTTCTGCACCTCGTGGAATTTGCGTGCCCAGATCGTGTTGAACGCGTTCTCCTGCGCATCGACGACACCGCTCTGCAGCGCCAAATAGACCTCCGCGAGGGCGATTGGCGTCGGGTTAGCGCCCAAGGCCTTCGGGAAGGCCATATAGGCGGCCGCATCCGGCACGCGGATTTTCAGCCCTTTCATGTCCTCGGGCTTCAAGATCGGCCGATTGGACGTCACCTGCCGCTCGGCCGCATAGGTGATGGCGACGATCCGGTTGCCCGACGCCCGCTGATAATCGTCAGCGAAGGCGCCATAGACATCGCTCTTGCCGTATTTCTGGACGTGGTCGTAGTCGCGAAAAATGAACGGGAAATAGGCGACACCTATGCGCCGGGCGACCTGAGCCTGGAAGCTCGCCGCCGAGATGATCATGTCGACGGTCCCGAGCGTCAGGCCTTGGTTCAGATCCGACTCGCGTCCAAGCGTCGCGGACGGAAACAGTTGGATCTTGTAGCGCCCGTTGGTGCGCTTCTCGATTTCAGCTGCTGCCGTCACCGCACCTTTGTGATGCGGCTCGGTCGGCTCATAGACATAGGCCCATTTGAGTACAGTCTGCGCATGGGATGGGCGAATGATTGCGAAAGAGGCGACACCGGCGGCTAGCGCGCCAAAGCCGCGCCGGTTTATTGGTCGCGTCGTCACTGATTTTACCATCGCCAATCCCCGTTTTCGCTTGCCCGTGCTCGATGCATCCCGAGCGGGTCCGATCAGCCCAGTAGAGCCGCCTCATCGCCTAAATCCAAACAATTCACGGGCCTGGGACGGGCATCAATTCGCATAGCTGCCCATCACCCGCGCCACCACTACGGCGGTACCCGGGTCAGCGCGCGAGAAGCGCCTGAGCGGCGGCCACGATCTTGGCGGGCGTCACCTTTACCTCGGCCTCAAGGGGCGGCGCGAAAGGAATGGGAATGCGCGGCGCCCCAAGGCGCGCAACCGCTTTCATGCCGCCCGGTCCCAAGCGCTCGACGAGACTTGCCACGATCTCCGCGCCAAAGCCCGACGTTGTCACGGCCTCATGCACCACCAAGAGCCGCCCGGTCCGCTGTACGGAAGCGACAACCGCGTTTTCGTCCCAGGGCCAAATCGATCGGAGATCGATGAGGTCCACCTCGATCCCTGCTTTGGAAAGGCTGTCGCAGGCCTCCTCCACCGCCGGCATAATCGCTGACCACGATACGAGGGTGAGCGCATTGCCGGAGCGGGCATGACGCGCGCGCCCAAGCGGAATGGGCGCGATGGGCTCTGAAACGGGTCCGGTCAGTTGAAACAGGTTTTTCGGATCGAAATAGAGAACGGGATCGTCCGAGCGGATCGCCTCGACCAAAAGCCCCGCAGCATCGGCGGGGTTCGATGGCGCAACCACCACGACCCCCGGCAAATGCGCGAACCACGCTTCCAGCATCTGGCTGTGCTGGGCCGCCGAATTCCGCCACATGCCATGAGGCATCCGAACCACGACCGAGGGCTTGGCCTGACCGCCGAACATGTATCGGATCTTAGCGATCTGGTTGACCAGTTCGTCCATGGCGCACATCACAAAGTCAAAGATGCGCATTTCGATGATCGGGCGTGTTCCAACGAGCGCGGCGCCAAGCCCGGCCCCCATGATCGTCGCCTCAGAAATCGGCGTCGATACCACCCGCTCCGGGCCAAATTCGTCGAGAAAGCCCTTGTACTGGCCCCAGAGGCCGCCTCGCGCGACATCCTCGCCCATCACCCAGACGCGGCGATCCCTGCGCATTTCTTGAAGAGCGGCAAGGCGCATGGCCTCGACCAGGGTCATATCGGAGGTGGTCATGCCCGGCCTCCCATGGTGAAAGCGCCGAGATCCTGGACATCCTCATAGGCGACATGGGCCTGAGGCCAGGGAGCAGCTTTTGCATCCTCGCGCGCGGCTGCCATTTCGGCCGATGCCGCCGCGCGAATGGAGGCGAGTTCGCTGGCATCCATGCCGTCGGCGATTAGCCGCGCCTCAAGACGCGCAATGGGGTCCCCTGCCTTTGCCGCTGCCACCTCTTCCGGTGGTCGCCAAGCCGCCGCATCTGTCGAGGTGTGGCCGGTCCACCGATAGGTCCGCGCATGAAGAAGCCGCGGGCCATCGCCGTTTCTCACGGCATCACTTAAAGTCCGAGCGGCCACATCAACAGCCAGAACGTCATTCCCATCGACCGTAACCGCCGGAACGCCCAGGCTCTCCGCGCGCGCAGCAACACCAGGGCCCGCGGTCACGCTGTCGGCGCGCGTAAAAGCCGCAACCCCATTATCCTCACAGATGAAGAGGACCGGCAGCTTGTAAAGTGCTGCCCAATTCAGTCCCTCGAGAAAGGGGCCGCGATTGATCGCACCATCGCCGAAGAAGCAGACCGCAATGGATGTTGAGCGCTGCATTTTCAGTCCCTGGGCGGCACCGACTGCGATAGGAATACCGCCGGACACCACACCATTCGCACCCAGCATTCCCACTGAAAAATCGGCAATATGCATGGAGCCGCCCTTGCCTCGGCAATGGCCGCCCTCGCGGCCGTAGAGCTCCCGCATCATGCCGGCAACGCCCGCCCCTTTGGACAGCGCGTGCCCGTGACCACGATGGTTCGAAGTGATGCGGTCATCAATGCGCAGGTTGAGGCACACGCCCGCTGCGACGCCTTCCTGCCCGATTGAAACATGCAACGGGCCCGGAATTTCACCGGCTTTATGGGCATCAAGCGCCGTCTCTTCGAAGGCGCGAATGCGGCACATTGTACGAAACAGCGCTTTCACGTGGCGCGCATTGTCTTCGCCTCGCGAAGACCCGTTATCCGGGGCAGCGACAACCATAGCTTTCCTCACTGAACGCAGCTCTTATTTGTCGGCTGCCATTACCCCCGAGACTGCCGGGACCTGCCCACGAAAAGCAAGGGAGCGCTGGCGGGTCGGCTATGCGCGGGGCGACGTCCTTGTGTCAGGGCCTTGAAGCCCCAGATAGGCCTCACGCACCTTTGGATCGCCAATCAAGTCTTTGCCGCTCCCGTGATGAGTGATGGTACCGGTCTCCAAGACATATCCTCGGTCTGCAACCGCAAGCGCAGAGATGGCATTCTGCTCGACCAAAAGGACGGTGATCCCTCGCGCCTTGAGACTCAAAACTGTTTCGAAAATCTGCTCCACCAGAATAGGCGCAAGACCCATGGAAGGCTCATCAAGCAAAATGAGCTTTGGCCGTGCCATCAAGGCTCGGCCGATCGCTAACATCTGCTGCTGCCCACCAGAGAGCCCACCTGCGGCGAGCAGGCGCTTGTCCTTCAGAACGGGAAAACTTGCGTAGACAGCCTCAAGGTCTGCCGCGATGTCTGCATCGTTGCGTGACCACGCACCAAGCTTTAGATTGTCTTCGACCGCTAACGGAGAAAACACTTGTCGCCCTTCCGGCACCTGAGCGATGCCGAGCGGGACGCGCGTATGGGCCGGCAAGCCATCGATTAAAGCGCCCTCGAACCGAATGGTGCCACTCGTTATAGGCTGCACGCCGGAAATCGCGCGCAACAGAGTGGTCTTTCCCGCGCCATTGCCGCCGACAAGGGTGACGATCTCCCCTGCGCGCACCTCAATGGAGACGCCATGGAGCGCCTCGATGCGCTCATAGTTGGACCGGAGATTGTCAACTACGAGCAAGAGTTGCCTCCCTTGCCCCTGCCCCACCAAGATAGGCGCGAATGACGGCCTCGTTGGTACGCACCTCGCCAGCGGTGCCCAGCGCGATTGCTTTGCCATGGTCCAGAACAAGGATCCGGTCCGAGATCTTCATCACTAGCTTCATGTCGTGCTCGACCAAGACCACCGCGATCCCTCGGCCCGCGATCACCTGGATAACGGCATCAATTTCTTTGGTTTCAACCGGATTACAGCCCGCAGCCGGCTCGTCGAGGAGCAGAACCGTCGGCTCACTTGCCAACGCGCGGGCAATCTCGAGCCGCTTCAACTCGCCATAGCTGAGTGAGCCCGCGGTCATGTCGGCCTTGTCGGACAGTCCAACCATCGCGAGAAGCGCGAGCGCTGCGTCTCTTGTCTCGCGATTCTGTTTTGCAACGGAAGGGAAGCCGAACAAAGAGGCCAGCAGTTTTGACCGTTCATGGCGGTGACGTCCCACCATCACATTCTCGACCGCCGTCATACGAAAGAAGATTTGGAGGTTTTGAAAGGTCCTCGACATACCGGCTTGGGTCAGCAAATGCGGCTCAAAGCCCGTCACGTTGCGACCATCCAACATGACTTCCCCGGTCAAGGGCGTGTAGACGCCCGAGATCATGTTGAAGAGCGTGGTCTTTCCCGCGCCATTAGGACCGATGATAGCGAGTATGCGGCCCGCATCTGCGGAAAATGACACACCATCCACCGCGCGTATGCCGCCGAAGGCAATACCAAGATTGGAAGCCTGAAGGATGGCGGTCATGGGGCTCGCCCGAACAGCTTGGCCCTGAGCGTCGGGACGATGCCTGCCGGCAGGGCAATCATGAAAATGATGATAAAGGCCCCGATCATCACATGCTTGTAATCGGCAAGCACTGCGAAGGCCTGAGGCAACACAACAATCACGGAAGCACCGATCACGGAACCGAAGATCGACCCCATCCCACCGATCACCACCATGGTGACAAGCTCCACGGAGCGAAGAAAACCAGCGCTATCGGGCGTGATATGGCCGTCAAACAGGGCGAGATAGCTGCCCGTGATCGAGGCATAGACTGCCGATATCACAAAGACCGTAAGTTTGGCCTGAGGTACGTCGATGCCGACCACTTTCGCCGCAACCTCTGAGTCATGGATGGCGCGCAGTGCCCGCCCCAACGGACTATCCACGAGATTGAGCGCAATAAAGGCCGATAGGATCATCGTCGCCCCGCTGATCCAGTACCAAGTATCCGAACCGCGCACTGACCAGCCAATAATGGTCATTCGCGCGACGCGGATTCCATCCGGCCCTCCGGTGAGCCAGGCTTCGTTGGTGAGAACCATGGCAATGAGGATACCAAAGCCGAGTGTTGCCACCGCCAGATAATGGCCTTTAAGCCGCAGAATTGGCCGCCCGACGAGCGCCGCGAGCACCGCTGAGACAATTGCCCCGAGCAAGAGGGCTACAAGCGCATGAACCCCGAACCGGGACGGGAGAACAGCGACGGCATAGGCGCCAATCCCGATAAAGCCAGCATGTCCGAGACTAACCTGGCCTGCATAACCCATGAGGAGATTGAGCCCGATCGCAGCAATCGAGAAAATCCAAACAATCGCTGCAACGCGATAGTAGAAGCTCGAAGGAAAAAACAGCGGAAGCAAGACGACCAATGCGGCCAAGAGCAGCAATGTCCCGAAGCGATTGTCGGCGAAAAATTCGAGAATACGCCCTCCCATCACACCCGCTCGATTTTGCTGCGCCCAAACAATCCATTTGGCATGGCGAAGAGAACGACGAGGATCACGATGAAAGCGAATGCATCCTTGTATTGGGACGACAGATAGCCTGCCCCAAACCCCTCAACGAGCCCAACAACCAATCCCCCGATGACGGCGCCAAGCGGATTGCCCATACCGCCGAGCATTGCAGCGGCAAAGCCCTTAAGCGCCAGTAGCGTCCCGACATCATAGCTCGTGAGTGTGATCGGTGTGACGAGGATGCCTGCGATTGCGCCGATGGTGGCGGAAATGGCGAATGAAAAGCCCACGACAAAGCCCGTGTTGATGCCGGACAGTTTGGCTGCAAGCCGGTTAGCAGAGGTCGCAAGAACCGCCTTACCGAACATCGTTCGCTCAAAAAAAGCCCACAACAGCACCACCAAAATAGCCGCGCCTGCGAGCACAACGAGACTTTGAGGCAGAACGCTCGCTCCACCGATTGAGAGCGGCGCAGGTCCGAACCAATGAGGTAGCGAATGGAAGCGCTTGTCGAAAATGATGGAGGCAACCCCGCGAAGAAAAATCGAGGCCCCGATTGTGATGATGATGAGCGTCACTGCGGATGCGCCGCGCGCAGGCTCGATCGCGAAAAGATAAAGCCCGAGACCCACAAGTGTCGTGACGCCAATCGCCCCGATGACAGCAACCGGCAAGGGCACCCCCATCGCCAACAGGAACACGGTCCCCATCCCGCCAAGCATCACAAACTCGCCTTGCGCGAAATTCACCACGTCTGAGGCGTTGTAGATGAGCGTGAAACCGAGCGCGACCAGCGCATAGACTGCTCCGACCGTGAGGCCGGAGAAGGCAAACTGGAGAAACTCAGACATGACCGGGGCGAACTCCGCAGAACAAGGCGGGGGTTCTCCTCTCAAGTGAGAGGAGAACGACTGTCAGCGCGACCTATTTCAGCTCCCGCCGTCGGGCACCAAGGTCCAATCGCCATTGCGAATTTCCAGCATTCTGAACGCGGTCAGGTCGAGACCCATGTGGTCGGTAGGACTCATGGTGACCACGCCGCCGGTTCCCACATAGCCTTTCGTCTTCTCAATCTCGTCCCGGATTCGCTGGGAATTTGCACCTGCCCCCGCCCGCTTCATCGCTTCAACCAAGATCATCAAACCATCATAGGCATGGCCACCAAAGGTCGATACCGGCTGATTGGTACGTCGTTCGAATGTCTCGGTGTAACTGACCACCACCGCACGTTGAGGGTCGTTGGCCGGAAGCTTTGAAGCAACCAGGAGCGCTGCTGCTGGAAGCCGCACGCCATTGGCTGCGTCGCCTGCCAGTTCAACAAACTGCTTCGAGGCAACACCATGGCTCTGATACAGCGGATGCGAAATCTGTAGCTGACGATAATTGCGCGTCACGATGGCGGGGCCTTGCCCGAAGCCGGCGTTCACAACCGCCTGGACGCCCGCCCGGTTGCGGATATTGGCCAGTTGTGGGGTCATATCGGAATCACGTGGCCCGTATCGCTCGGTATGGGCAATTGTGATGTTGTACCGAGGTGCCGCAGCCACACATTGGTCGTGCATTGACGCGCCAAAACCATCGGTGCCCGAGATCATCGCAATGGAGTTCAAACCGCGCCGTTGCAGGTCCTGGAAAATCTTCTCGCAGGCCATTTTGTCCGTGTGGGGCGTCTTGAAAATGAAGGCGCGCACCGGCTCGATGATCTGGAGCGCACCCGCCAAAGAAATGAAGGGGACTTTTGCCTCTTCAAACACCGGACCCATGGCCAAAGTCGTTCCGGTGGTGGACCCTCCCACCATCGCGACGACCTTGTCGTCTTCCACAAGCCGGGTCGCGAAAGTGCGAGCTTGGTTCGGGTCGCCGCCGTCATCATAGACGATCAGTTGGAGGCGCTGCCCGTTAACGCCGCCGGCTGCGTTGATCTGTTCAACATAGATTTCAAGCGTCTTCTTTGCGGGATCGCCGAGAAAGGAGGCGGGTCCGGTGACCGACAAAACCGCACCAATCTTGATCTGAGCCTGTGCAACGCTCAAGCCAAACAGTGTGAGCATCGAGCACGCGACACCCATAAACATGCGGCGGGTCCAACCCTGCATGGTAACCTCCCTTGGTTTCCAACGTCCGTCCCTGTCTCGTGGGTCTTCTGACAAGCTTTGGCCTGTGAGCCCGCGTTGACACTGTCATCGGTCCCCGTATTTAATTAACCAACCGGGCGGTCAGTCAAGTGGGCCTGGGTTTAATCGACGAGGTCGGCAGCGATGCGACGGACCTCGCAGAGGGAACGGTGGAGCGGCAGATGAGTCAGGCAAGCGTGCTTGTTACTCAGCGCGATTGTTATCGCGTTATTACTCTCAATCGGCCGGATCGGCTGAACGCTTTCACAGGCGCCATGCATCAAGAGTTGCGAACAGCGCTTGATGACACCGAGGCGGATCGAACCTGCCGGGCGATTCTGATCACTGGGGCGGGACGCGGCTTTTGTGCAGGTCAGGACCTGTCCGACCCGGAGGTAGCGGTCAAACCCGGCGAGACCCCTGATTTATCGATCACACTTGAGACGCATTACAATCCGCTAATACGGCACATGCGAGCCTTGCCCATCCCGATTGTTTGCGCGGTGAATGGCGTCGCAGCCGGCGCTGGTGTATCGATCGCACTTGCTTGCGACGTCGTGATCGCCTCTTCATCAGCCTCTTTCGGTCAGGCCTTTGTCAAGATCGGACTGATGCCCGATTCCGGTGGAACCTGGTTTCTACCCCGCCTGATCGGGCCTGCCCGAGCGCGCATATGGGCTATGACGGGCGAAACGGTATCTGCGGATCTCGCCGTCTCCTGGGGTCTCATCCACAAGGCCGTCGCTGCCGAAATGCTCATGAGCGAGGCCGAGGCCCTTTGCGCACGCTTCGCTCAGTCCTCACCGGCAGCACTCGCAGCGATCAAAGCTGCGATCGATCACGCCAGTGATGCAAGCCTGAATGATCAACTCAACTATGAGCGCGACGGCCAACGTCTTCTTGGCGCGGGACCCGACTATGCCGAGGGCGTCGCAGCCTTCAAAGACAAACGCAAACCGGTATTCGGACATCGCGCATGACGCAGACCGTTGATCTCGAAGTGATCGCAAATGCCGCTGGCGAAGCCATGTGGTCAGAAGATCACGCAAGCCGCGGCCTCGGCATGTCGCTGGTGTTGATCGCGCCAGGTAAGGCCGTGCTGAGCATAACGGTCACAAAGGCTATGACCAATGGCCACGGCATGTGTCATGGGGGATTTTTGTTCACACTTGCCGATTCAGCTTTCGCCTTCGCCTGCAACAGCCACAATACCCGTGCAGTAGCGCAGCATTGCAATGTCACCTACGTGGCGCCAGCCCAAGAAGGCGATGTCCTCATTGCGACTGCCACGGAGATCTCACGCGCGGGTCGGTCCGGCATCACGGATGTTGTGGTGACCAATCAAGCCGATGTAACCATCGCCATTTTTCGGGGGCATTCGCGCACCCTCGGCGGCGCGATTGATCCTGATCATCCCTCGACATGAGCCCAAACTATGCTTGACCGCGCAACCTATCGCCCAATGATGGATCCCATCGAGACTGCCTCACGGGATGAAATTGCAGCTGTCCAAACCAGCCGGTTGGCTTGGTCTCTACGCCACGCCTACGACAATGTCGCCGCTTATCGTGCAAAATTCGACGCCGCTGGCGTCCATCCCGATGACTTCAGGTCTCTGGACGACATCGCAAAATTTCCGTTCACGACCAAAGCTGATCTGCGCGACAACTATCCTTTCGGCCTTTTTGCCGTGCCACGCGCAAATGTGGCGCGCGTCCACGCTTCCTCCGGTACCACGGGCAAGCCAACCGTTGTCGGCTATACTGCAAAAGATATCGAGACCTGGGCTGACTTGATGGCTCGGTCAATCCGAGCGTCAGGCGGACGCCCCGGCATGATGGTGCATATTGCCTATGGATATGGTCTCTTCACCGGCGGACTTGGCGCTCATTATGGCGTTGAACGCCTGGGCTGCACCGCGATCCCGATTTCCGGCGGCATGACGGAACGCCAAGTTCAGCTCATCATGGACTTCAAGCCTGAAATCATCATGGTCACGCCAAGCTATATGCTGGCCATTCTCGACGAGTTTCGCCGAGCCGGCATCGATCCGCGCACATCCTCACTTCGAACCGGGATTTTCGGCGCCGAGCCATGGACGAATGCCATGCGGGCTGAAATTGAAGATGCGTTCGATATGGATGCAGTCGACATCTACGGCCTGTCGGAGGTGATGGGCCCTGGTGTTGCAAATGAGTGCGTTGAAACCAAGGACGGCCTCCATATCTGGGAGGATCATTTCTACCCCGAGGTCATTGATCCCGCGACCGGCGCTGTACTGCCCGATGGCGAAAAAGGCGAACTGGTTTTCACCTCGCTGTCGAAAGAGGCGATGCCGGTGATCAGATATCGCACCCGCGATCTCACACGCCTGTTGCCCGGTACGGCGCGCAGCATGCGACGCATGGAAAAAATCACCGGTCGAACCGATGACATGATGATCGTGCGCGGCGTGAATGTTTTTCCAAGTCAAATTGAAGAAAAGATCCTCACCATCAATGGCCTCTCGGCGCACTATATCGTCATTTTGACACGAGAGGGGCGTCTCGACGAAATGGACGTGCAAGTCGAGGCACGCCCTGGCAACGACGACCACGATACACGTGGCCGATGCGGCGAGCGCTTGGCACAGGCGATCAAGGATTCGATTGGCGTGACCGCGACAGTCACGGTCGTCGAACCAGGCACGCTTGAACGCTCGCTCGGCAAGGCCAAGCGCGTGCTCGATAAGCGCCCGAAAGCTTGACCCGTGGCTCGCCCACGCGCCGCCGATTATGACGAGAAGCGCGCATTGATTTTGCGTGCGTGCGCCGATCTCTTCGCACGTCAAGGTTATGAGCGAACGTCTATCTCCGACATCGCCAAGGCCTGTCACGTCTCAAAAGCGTTAATCTATCATTATTACACTAGCAAAGAACAATTGTTAGTCGACATCATTGGAACTCATCTGTCCTATCTGATCGATATGGTGGAGCGGGCATTGGACGGCGCGAGCCCGGGTGAGCCGCAGTTGCGGGCCATTGTTGGTGCGCTCCTTGAAGCCTATCGTGATGCCAGCGCTCTGCACAAGATTCAGCTCAATGAGTTGTCGCGGCTACCCGCTCCGTCCCAAGTGGAGCTTAAGGCACAGGAAAGGCAGCTGGTCGCCCTCTTCGCGGATGTCTTGGCAACCTGCGTGCCGCCGCTTGCTGGTTCTGACCGTCTCAAACCGGTGACCATGTCGCTTTTTGGCATGCTGAACTGGCATTACATGTGGTTTCGTCCAGACGGTCGACTGACGCGGGAATCCTATGCCGATCTCGCAACGACCATCATTTTGACCGGGGCGCGTGAAATTGCAGGGAGGGGGCGTATGGCTGCCGAGTGATGTTCAAGCCGCATCGAAGTCGACCGAGAGTGCAGCCGAGCCTTGCCCCGGGCGGCTCTGGCAAGTCAGCACAAAACCAGCATCAAGCTCCCATGGTTCCAAAGAGAAATTCTGGTCCATCGTGACGGACCCCTCGATTAGCTTAGCCCGGCACGTGCAGCACATACCGCCGCGGCAAGAATAGGGCAGGTCAAGGCCGTGACGCAGCGCCGTTTCAACGATGGTCTCGTCTGGAGCCATGCGAAGAACATGAAGCCGCCCATCAAGGCGCACGGACAAGGTCAAGCCTTCATCAGCGAGCGCGCGAGGTGCAGGCTCAACCCTTCGCGGCTCGGTGCCTTCCACGAAGAATAACTCGACATGCACGCGCGCGGCCGGCAAGCCGTGCGCCAATAAAGCATCGCGCACAGCTT
This sequence comes from Alphaproteobacteria bacterium, assembly GCA_037143285.1. GTDB lineage: Bacteria > Pseudomonadota > Alphaproteobacteria > Rhizobiales > Phreatobacteraceae > Phreatobacter. Next base: position 18,171 of record JBAWYY010000006.1, read on the forward strand.
CGACCATTCCAAGTGGCCCGCAAAGAAAGGCCTCATCCATGATCTTTGGTTCAAGGCCTGTCCGCACCAAAGTCTCTATAACAGAAGCGTCGATCCGCCCGTGAGCGAGCGCCACGTCGGACACCTCCCGCGAGAGCACATGATGGATGGCAAGACGGCCAAGATAGCGATCCTTCAGATCGTCTAGCTCGGCCTTAAACAGGATCGAAGCCGCATTGCGATTGCCATAGACAAGGGTCACCTGAGCACTCAACTCGCGGCCGAGTACTGTTTTGATGATAGAGAGGATTGGGGTGATGCCAGAGCCCGCAGCGACCAAGAGATAACGCTTGCCTGTTGCTGCACCGATGGGAGCCGTGAAGCGACCGACCGGCGTCATCACGTCCAGTTCATCACCGGCCTTGAGGCTCTTATTGGCAAATGATGAAAAGAGCCCATTCTCAACCTCTTTCACCGCGACCCGCAGTTCACCATCGTCAACGCCGGAGCAGATCGAATAGGAGCGGCGAACCTCCCCCCCTGAGACAACTGCTTTCAGCGTGAGATATTGGCCGGGTTCGAAGGAGAACGCTTGCACAAGGGCCGGCGGCACCTCAAACCCAATCGAGACCGCGTCTGCTGTTTCGCGAAGCACATCCGAGACGACAAGTCGATGAAATCTGGGGGTCGATTGGTTCATGTCGCCCTTCAGATACATTTGAAATAGTCGAAAGGCTCAGCACAGGCTTTGCATCGCCAATGCGACTTGCACGCCGTTGAACCAAATTCAGATACTTTAACGGTGTTACTAGAGCTGCAGCGGGGACAGGCTATTTCATCTTGGCCAAACAGCGCACGACGCCCGACGGGCCCGATCGGGGGGGCAATACCATAGGCCCTGAGCTTGTCTTTACCCGCCTCGCTCATCCAATCGGTCGTCCAGGCGGGTGATAACACCGTGATGACGCGCGGCGCATGAAACCCCGCATGTTCGAGCGCGAGTTCGACCTGAAGCGCGATCATGTCCATGGCCGGGCACCCAGAATAGGTCGGCGTAATAACGGCCTCAGCCCTACCGTCCACCAATCTCACGTCCCGCAACACGCCGAGATCTTCGATCGTCAAGACGGGTACCTCTGGATCGGTCACGGCGGCGCAGGCAGCCCAGGCAAGCCGTGTTGCGTCATCCGATAACGCCTGTGCTGACGACATCTCACCACCTCGCGTTGGGATGGAGCCGCTGCAGATATTGGAGCTCGGTGAGCAAGAACCCCATATGTTCTGAATGCCGCCCCATGCGGCCACCGGTCTGCATCCATCCATCCTTCGGCCGAGCGAGATCTGCCTGGGCCAGAACATCATCGACCGTGGCGTCAAACACAGCGCGCAAATCTGTCGGATTCGGCACAAGGCCTTGGTCGATGGCGGTTCGAAGGATCGCGTCCACCTCGAATAGCTCGCCGGAAAAAGTCCAGAGGTGATCGAGAGCCGCTTCGGTGCGCCGCCGGCTTTCATCAGTGCCGTCGCCGAGACGAATGACCCATTCAGCGGCGTGGCGGAGGTGATAAGCGAGTTCCTTCTCGGCCTTTGCGGCGATTGCGGCGAGCGTTGGATCGCTCGACCGGGTCATCTCTTGATGAAAAGGGTGCATTGCCGCTGCAAAGAGGAATTGCCGAACGATTGTCAGCGCAAAGTCGCCATTGGGTTGTTCAACCAGAAGGCAGTTATGATACTCAGCCTCGCGGCGACAATAGGCCAGCGCATCTTCGTCGCGGCCAGCGCCTTCCACCTTTCCCGCATAGCTATACAGAGAACGCGCCTGCCCGATCAGATCTAGGGCGAGGTTCGCCAGGGCGAGATCCTCTTCCAAAACTGGCGCATGGCCACACCATTCGGAGAGACGGTGACCAAGAACCAGGGCGTCATCTGCCAGCCGCAGGCTCATCTCAAATAACGGATTGGTGCTCATCACATCGACCTGCATCACATATGGCCGATATCGTCTGGCACCTCGTAAAAGGTTGGATGCCGATAGATCTTAGAGGCTGTGGGCTCAAACAGCATCTCTTTGTCGGACGGGTCCGACGCTGTGATGGAGTTTGACGGCACAACCCAGATCGATAGTCCTTCGCCGCGGCGGGTATAGGTGTCGCGCGCATTTGAGAGCGCCATTGCAGCATCAACGGCGTGCAGCGAACCCGCGTGGACATGCGCCATACCGTTACGTGAGCGGATGAAAACCTCAAACAAGGGCCAGTTCTTTTCGGTCATGGCAAATGCTTACTCCGCTGCCTGCGCCATGCGCCGCGCGGCGCGCTTCTCCGCGTGTGCCATCGCTGCATCCCGCACCCAAGCGCCCTCAGCATGGGCCTTGTTGCGTTGAGCGAGACGTTGCCGATTACATGGCCCATCGCCCGCGATAACCCGTTTGAACTCCTCCCAGTCGATTGCTCCATAACGCCAATGCCCGCTCGATTCATCAAGCGAGAGGTCCGGGTCTGGGAAGGTAAGTCCGAGATAATGTCCCTGTGGCACAGTGGCATCGATAAACTTCTGGCGAAGCTCATCATTGGTGAAGCGCTTGATGCGCCATTTCATGCTCTGGTCGGAATGCACGCTCTCCGCATCTGGAGGACCAAGCATCATCAGTGCAGGCCACCACCACCGGTTCAACGCATCTTGAG